>SLRP01000214.1 GCA_007130845.1 Kiritimatiellia bacterium
ACCCGGCGTTAGCACCGGATATCATGAACTCTTCCGGAATAACAATGCTTGAAGGAATTCGCCCTTCATGGGAGCCGACCGACAACATGCCCGGCGTGATTTTCACCATGAATGACGGTGATAACGCAAATAAACGCATATTGCTGTTCGGAGGAGATATGGGGCCAACGAGTTTCCGGGCTGGAGATGATGAAGTGAATCTCATACTTCGCCGAAAACGCTATCAGCTCCCCGTGTTCGTGCGGCTGCTCAATTTTGATAAGGGGTTTCATCCGAACACCGAGATTCCCAAGAGTTTTTCCAGTCTCATTGAAATAGATGTACAAGGAGTCGCAAGAGAGGCGCTCGTGGAGATGAATCGTCCGTTTCGGTATCAGGGATATACGTTTTACCAGGCCTCTTACGCGGATCTTGAGGACGGCGTACAGATGTCCACGTTCGCAATAGCTTTGAATTACGGGCGGCTGATTCCATATATCGCTACCGGAATCACATTCGCAGGCCTTGCCCTGCATTTCATGGTGGAAATTTACCGGAGGCGACGCTGAAAATGAGTGTTACAGGCTTTTCCATGAAGTTAATGAGGAGGGTAGGGCGCAACGGTAAGGATATGGTACATGATGATTCCATCAAACTTCTGAATGGCGAATATTTTCTGAAAAAAATCGAGAGACGTTCGCCTGCGTTTCCAAGAGCCCTTAAGAGCGCAACCGTCATTCTTATTACTGCATTTCTTGTTCCGTTCATCTCCGCAACGGCTTACGAGGATGCGCCGGAAGCCGACGGGGAGAGGCCTTCCGCCCGTCCTAATGTCGAATCAATGTCGGAATTCGAGCGGATTCCCGTGCTTCATAACGGCAGGAAAATGCCTCTCCACTCTTACGCCAGACTGATGCTTATTCAGTTTTCCGGGCGCCATTCATATGACGGCATGGAAGCCATAGAGTGGCTGGCCCGCGTCCTGTTCACTCCCGAGAGAACTCTGGAAGACAGGGTCTTTATCATCGATAACCCGGAAGTAGCCAGAGCTATAGGGATTGACGCCACTGAAAGGGAACGTTATTCGTTCGCAGACTTGCACTCCGGCATGTCCCGGTTGAGAGAGCTGGCAATGCGTGCGTCAAGGCTCGAGTCTGATGACCGATCACATGTAGAGAGGGAATTGATCCGACTGTATGCAAATGTGACGCATTATCTGGACTTGTACTACAGTTTTGAATTCGCAAGAGCACATCCGGATTTCCACATAGAGTCAGGTGAGCATCGCGAACTGTTGGGATTTCCGGAAGATCGGACAGATTATCGTTTTGTTGATCATTTTTTTAATGCGGAGAAAATACAGGAGTTAATCACGCCTCTTGCTGATAAACCGCAGGACGAATGGTCGGAGATGGAGCAACTTGTTTTCGGCCTGTCAAACAGTCTGTATACATGGACGCAGCGTTATCAGGGGTTGCCGTTCACAATCATCCCGCTGCTTCATCATGACGAGGAGACATGGTTGTCGCCATGGGATGTTCTTGGACTTGGTTTCAGGGATCAGACTCTCAATCACTCCATCAGGATCATATCCGAAATGACGGAGGCCTATCGCAACGGACAGCAGCTTGAATTCGACATGGCGGCGCGCGAATTCAGCCGGATGACCCACTCTCTTCTTCCTGATGACCGGGAAATGAGTTTCCTGGCCTGGGAGGTTCGTCTAAACAAGCTGGATCCATTTGTTAAAGGACAGGCTTTATATCTGCTGGCATTTCTGGTTGGGTTTGTTTCACTGCTTGTAAAACGTCCCTTTGTAATGCGCGCAGGCATTGCTGTTTTACTAATAGGCTTCCTCCTTCACACGGCAGGTATGCTTTCAAGAATGATAATAATGGGCCGTCCACCCATGACAAATCTCTACTCAACCTTCATTTTCGTAGGATGGGCATGTGTGGTGCTCGGCATTATTCTGGAATATTATCAACGTAATTCGCTAGGTCTGCTCATATCCGGCTTGTCGGGTTGGGCTTTGCTTGTTTTTTCGGGTAGACATCTGGCTGAAGGGGACACAATGGGGCAGGTGGTGGCCGTTCTGGACTCCAACTTCTGGCTGTCAACGCATGTGACCACCATTACAGTAGGGTATGCCGGCTGCCTCTTGGCGGGGATCCTGGGCCATGCCTACATCATTCAGGCAATGGTAAATCACAGGAATGATCCGAAACTGAAGAGCATATACAACGCAATGATTGCGTTTCTTGGGTTTGGACTGACCTTTTCGTTTTTGGGAACAATGCTTGGTGGCGTGTGGGCGGATCAATCATGGGGTCGATTCTGGGGATGGGACCCCAAGGAAAACGGAGCTCTTCTTATAGTCCTGTGGTGTTCCGTGCTTTTTCACGCGAAAATAGGAAATATGATCGGAAATGTCATGATGGCCGCGGGATGCATTGTGCTAATGATAGTTGTTATGATGGCCTGGCTGGGCGTTAACCTTCTTGGAGTCGGTCTGCATTCATACGGATTTACATCCGGTCTAGCCTCCAACCTATTCATATATACCGCGGCGGAAATCCTCTTTGTTGCCATAATGGTTCCGCTTGTTAAGCGAAAAACCGGCCCGGTGGAAATAGCTCCATCCTCAATGCAGAACCATTCCTCATTCGGTAAGGACTGATTTCTGAGCGGTCGATCAAATACTGGATGGCCGCTCTCCTATGTGCGGAATCTATTCCTTCTTCCTCAGAAGGTAATCAAGAGAAAACCTTCCGGCTCCCAGGAATATGATTGATAGCGAAGCCGCCCAGTAAAGCAGGGCCTTCTCGGTAACATCAAATGGATCGTCGGCATGATGTATGAAAGCCGCCACACCCATTGTCGCAAATACGAACAGCGCAGCCCACCTGGTGAGAAGACCGGCAGCCATTAGAATGCCTCCCAGGAACTCGGAAAGGGCTGCAGCCCATGCAAAGATGACGGGCATGGGGAAGCCCATTTCCGAGACGCCTTCGGTGAAGCCCTCCATCCGCCCCTCGGTAAATATCTTTCCGAATCCGTGCCAGGCTATTCCCAAACCCATTAGTACACGAAGAATCGCCAAACCCAGGTTATGATGCCATCCACTCATTGCGAACCTCCCTGTGCGGTTATTATTGCCTTACGGTAGTATTTCACTCAGGAGTACCGCTGTGCAAGGTTTTTCAACTTGCCGGTAAAGTCATCCAGCAGTGTGTAAATCACGGGTACAACAATCAGGGTAAGCGCCGTGGACACTGCCAGGCCTCCTATAACCACGAGACCCAAAGGCGCGCGCGCCTCACCGCCCGCGCCCATGCCCAATGCTATTGGACTGACCCCTATGATGGTGGTTATGGCGGTCATAAGTATTGGTCGTAAACGCACCTTTCCCGCCAGCATGACGGCTTCCAGCCGTTTCATGCCTTCTTCACGTTTTCGATTTATATAGTCAATAAGCAAAATTCCGTTCTTGGTAACCAGCCCGGCAAGCATGATCAGGCCTATGAAGCTGAAGATGTTCATGGTGGCATTAGCCAGCCATAGCGCTCCGAAAGCTCCTACAAGGGAAAGCGGAAGTCCCAGCATGATGGTGAAAGGGTGGATCCAGCTGTTGAATTGAGCCGCAAGCACCAGATATACAATGACTATGGAAAGCATGAATGCGAATATCAGAGCTTGAAACGCTGCTTCCATTTCACGGGCGTCGCCCGTAAGCTCAAAGCTAGCGTCGGCCGGCATTATTTCCCTGGCCAATCCGTCCACGGTATCTATGGCCTCTCCAAGGGTGATGCCGTCCAGGTTGGTGCTGATGGTCACGGAACGGATTCTGTTGAAATGGTTGATCTGGCTGGGGCCGACCGCTTCCTTGAATCGAACCAGATTTGTTATGGGAACAAGGCGGCCGGGATTCGATCGCACATATATCCCTTCCAGAGAGCGCGGCGTAGCCCTGTCATCGTCCCGCATCTGAACAATTACGTCATACTGTTTCCCTCTCTCCTTGTATTCCGTTACCTCAAGGCCGCCCAGAAGAATCTGAAGGGTTTCCGAAATATGGCGTGCGGAAATGCCCAGATCCGCCGCCTTGTCTCGATCGATGTGCACCTGGATCTCCGGCTTGCTTATTTCAAGGTCGCTGTCCACATCCACGAGTCCGGGGGTATCGCGGAGACGCCGCACCAATTCCTCCGAACCCCCGGCAAGCACTTCCATGTCGGGATGCTGAATAACATACTGCAGGGGCTTGGCATCCATGCCTCCACCGCCAACGAGAGGCCGTTCCTGCAGAAAGACCATGATCCCGGGGATATGCGATACTTGCCTGCGAAGATCCCGCATGACTTCGAACTGGTCCCGTGCGCGGTCACGGCGATCCACAAGACTGACAAACATTATTCCTCTATGTGTTTCTCCTCCTCGCATACCGATCGCGGCGAAATAAGTGGCTACTTCAGGCGTTTCGGCGACAATGTCCTCAACGTGCTTCAGATAGCGGTCTGTATATTCCAGAGTGGATCCGTCAGGCGCCCTGATGATCATGACAATGGAGCCCTGATCCTGCTGAGGCGCGAATTCACGGGATATGAACTGGAAGGCCACCAGTCCGGATGCGAAGGCGAAAACGGCCAGCGCCACGACCCATACCCTGTTACGTAACGCCAGACTCAATGCCGACGCGTAGACGTCGTTCAGCCGGTTGAAGCCTTTTTCCAACATGTAATACATGCGGTTGTGTTCGGTTCTCACGCGCAGAACCCGGGAACAAAGCATTGGTGTTAAAGTCAGGGCCACAAATGTAGATATGATTATGGCCGCTGCAACGGTGAGGGCGAATTCGAAGAAAAACTTTCCTATTATCCCGGTGAGAAAGGCTACGGGAACAAATACAGCAAGCAACGAAAGTGAACTGGCAATGATAGCAAAACCTATTTCCGATGCGCCGCTGCGTGCAGCTGTTATCCGGTCCTCCTTCTGCTCTTCCATGTGCCTGAATATATTTTCAAGCATGACTACCGCATCGTCTACCAGGAGGCCTATTGCCAGTATCAGGCCGAGCAATGTTACGATATTGATGCTGAAATTCCACAGATACATCAGCGCAAAAGTCCCGATTACCGCTACAGGTATGACTATTGCAGGTATGAAGCTGCTCCTTAAGCTTCGCAGAAAAATAAACATTACGATAACTACCATTACACCCGCCAGATACAGGGTGTTCATTGTCGAATCTATTGAATCCTGAATGAAGATTGAGGAATCGAATGAGATGTTCATGTGCACACCTGGTGGAAGCTCCGGCTGGATGAGTTCCAGTTCCTCCTTTACCCGGTTGGCGACTGCCAGAGTATTGGCCCGGCTTTGTCTGAGTATCCCCAGGCCAACCGAAGGACGGCCCATATGACGCGCAAGCGCGCGATCAGTGTCGGTTCCCCTGCGGACATCAGCGACGTCAGACAGCCTTATCGGTGTGCCTCCCCGGGATGTAATAACAAGGTTTCCAAATGATTCCGGAGTGGTAAATCTTCCAAGAGTCCGTACAACGAACTCGCGTTCAATGCTCTCTATGCGTCCGCTCGGAAGCTCAACATTCTCACGTCGTAACGCGTCGACTACATCAAGACCCGTCAATTGTCTTGCAGCAAGCCTGCCCGAGTCGAGATCTATTCGGACTGCGAATTCGCGAAGGCCTCCAATTTGAATCCGTCCAACTCCTGGCAGAACCTGAAGCCGTTCCTTCAAAACCCTGTCCGCATAGTCCGCCAGTTCAACACGGCTCATCCAGTCGGAGGAAACGCCAACCCACATGATGGCCTGGGCGTCCAAATCCAGTTTTCGCACCACGGGTTCCTCTATGTCCGAGGGCAGCCTCCGCCTTATCCTGGACATGGCGTCTCTTATGTCCTGTGCCGCCACATCCACATCGCGTTCCAGCTCAAATTCAACCATGACCTGCACATTTTCTTCTCGTGTCTGAGATGTAATTGCGCGGATGCCCTCAATCGTGTTGATCTCCTCCTCCATGATATCGGTCACCTCGGTCTCAAGAACGTCCGGAGCGGCGCCACGCCAGAAAACGGAAACCGTAACAATGGGAAAATCGATATCAGGCAACTCGCGTACGGACAAACGCTGATATCCTACGAAGCCGATTATCACTATGACAAATGTGAGTACCCACGCCAGTACAGGTCTTCGAATTGATATATCCGGCAGATACATGCTGCAATGTTTCCCTGAAAATTTAGTTATTCTTGGCTTGCCCGCCTGGCGCCGGTTTCCGTTTCCCTGCGAACCCTCATGCCTGGAAACAGGCGTTGATGTCCCGTGGTCACCACAATATCATCCGCAGTTAAGCCTTCGCGGATATGGAGCCATCCTGGCTCGCGTTCCCCAAGAACGACATCCCTGCGTTGCGCAATCCCGTCGTCATCCACAATGAAGACCCAGTAACCTCCCAGTCCCGCAATAAGGGCTTCCTCCGGTATAACCAGCGCATCTGGAACCGTCACCACATCAAGTTCCACATTTACAAATAGATTTGGTCTTAGGAGCATGTCCTCATTATCCAGTCGTGCCCTTAACTCAACCGTGCGTGTGTCCGGATCAATTATCGGATTTATAAAGTAAACATTCCCGGTAAAAACCTTTTCGGGGTATGCGGGTGTGCGCACCCGGATTGTCTGTCCGACATTGAGCCGTGACAGATAACTTTCGGAAAAATCGAAATCAACCTTGAGCACATCCAT
This sequence comes from Kiritimatiellia bacterium, assembly GCA_007130845.1. Classification (GTDB taxonomy): domain Bacteria; phylum Verrucomicrobiota; class Kiritimatiellia; order SLAD01; family SLAD01; genus SLRP01. Next base: position 6,747 of record SLRP01000214.1, read on the forward strand.
TTTAACCAGGTCAAACATATAAACGCCCACTTCCGCGAAATCACCTCTGGAAACATTGCGTCTCCCAAGTATCCCGTCCATGGGCGCCCTGACAACGGTATCCTCAAGCCGTCTCCGTGCCAGAGCCAGTTCCGCTTCGGCGAACATGTAATTGGTTTCCGCCTCGACTATTTCAGCGTCAGTAATCAATTCCCGCTGAAAAAGGGGGCGTCGTCTGGAGAGGGTGGTTTTTGCCTCCTTGTACCTGGCTTTAGCCTTTTGAACTTCCAGCGCAAGTTTTTCGTCGTCTATTCTTACTATTGAGTCTCCCTCATTAACCACATCGCCTTCATCAGCTTCAATCCTGCGTATGAACCCGGCAACGTCATTTCTAATCCTAACCTGCTCATCGGCCAGCAGGGTCCCTACCGCACGGGCCACGACCTGCCAGTCGCGCTGGATAACCTCTTTCGTTTCCACTGTTACCGCGCGCTCTTCGGTGTCAACCTCGTCCGGTCGCCCGCACCCTGTTGAAAACGTCAGCAATATAGCAAATATGCCTGCAGAAATTATTCCGGACCTTTGACCTGTTAAACATGATGTTAAATCAACCATGCTGTTAAAGGATCTTACTTTCATGATTTATTCCTCTCCAAGAATCAACTCGTTGGCAAAGCGTCCTATGGCCATTTCAAGATTGTACTTGGCTACTTCAAGATCGAATTGCTGTTGGGCCAATTCCGTACGCGCCCGGTCCAGGGCGTTAAGAGCCGTGCTTACATCAAGGCTGGTAGCAAGTCCTACGCCGGCCTGCTCGGATAAGGTGCGGTAATTCTCTTCTGCCAGGTCGACCTCCTTGCGTATTGTTTCAAGATTTTCCTCCAGGGTCTCAAGTTCCAGCAGGGTCCTCTTGATCTCGATCTCAATTGAGCGTTCAAGTTCCCTGATGCGAAGTGCGGCCTGGTCCATTCGCCTCTCCTGCTGAACACGGGATATTCTGCGACCGCCTCCATCCCAGAATTCCATGCGGGCAACCGCAGCTACCTCCCAGAAATTATTTCGCGTGGTAAATGAGTCGGGATCTATGAAGCGATGATTGTACTCAACACTAAGTGTCGGCCAGTCTTCACGCTTCAGGACGGTACGCTCTTCATACGCGGCTTCCTTCCTCGCCCGGGCGGAAGCCAGGTCGTTCCTGTAATCCAAAGCCAGACTGTAAAGAGCCTTAAGATCGTGCGTTTCGGCATGGGGCACTATATCGGGTTTTTTGACGGCAAATAAAGTATCCGCGGGCATTCCAATACGGCGTGATAGGTCGCTCAAGGCAAGCTGGTATTCGTTGCGGGCGGTTATCAGGCTGCGGCGCGCAATGGATTCATCCACTTCTGTGCGCAGGACTTCAGTGCGGCGAATCTCGCCGGTATCGAACCTGGCCTGTGCCCGGGCCACTTCGGCTGATGCAAGATCCAGTGTCTGTTCGGATATGCTGACCTGTTTCTGAGCCCGAAGCGCCTCATAATATACCTGGACGACTTCATAAAGCGCTGTGCGTATGGTGTTCGCAAGTTCGTGGTCCTCCGAACTCTCCAGAGCTATTCCCAGTCGGCGGGCCGGCATAACACGGCCGTCGAAGATCGGCTGTCTTGCTGTAAAAGTAGCACGCCATGTCTCTTCAGGTATGACGTCGCGGCCATCAAACTGAATGGCTTCTTCGGGACGTTCGTACGCCCCCGTGGCTTCCAGCCTGGGGCTTATGATCGTCCATGCCCGGTTGATTTCCATTCCTGCGATATCCGCCTCATGCCGCTGAATATCAATACGCTCATCCGTTTCCAGCACCATAACCATGGCTTGGTTCAGTGATATCACATGGCGCGAATCTTCTTCAGCATGTGCAGTTTCAAAAACAGTCGCGGCTAAAAGAAAAAACAGTGGCACAATTCTACTCATTACTCATCTCCAATCCTTTCATCAGCAGGTTGATAACGAAATGTCCTATATCTTCAATCGGTTCATTCGAGCGTTCCTTGATCCATTCAGAAAGAAGGGGGTTTACAATTCCTGTCATTGCTGTGGCCAGCCGGGCTGGATCAGTTTCCCGTATTGCCCCCGCCTTCATGGCATCAGCGAGTACAGTCGTTACATATTCGCGGTATTTGTTGTACATTGTTTCGCGGCGGCGGTTTGTCATGCGGTGCAAGGTTGTGTCTACGGTCGTCTGTTCCGCCAGATAAATCCGGAAAAACTCCTTATGCCGTTCAAAGTATTCCAGTTTCCCGAATACCAGCGCCCGAATTTTACCGGTGTGGGTAGGAGTGGACTTTAGATGCTCCTCCATGAAGGTGACATACTCGCTGATCTTTTGCTCCAGCAGCTTGTCGTATAAATCTCCCTTCTTTTTGAAATAAAGATATATGGTCCCCGTTCCATAACCGGCTTCTCTTGCTATATCCTCCATTGTGGTCTGATAAAATCCTTTAATGGAAAACAGTTGTTCCGCTGCTTTCAAAAAATCTTTACAGCGCAGTTGATGATCACGCTCCTTGCGGCTGAGGGTATGAGAATGTGATGGGGCAGGCGTCATTTCAATAAATGTGAATAAGTATTCATAAACTGAATAATCATGCATTTATCCGAACATATGTCAATCGCCAATGTGAATATTCGGTCTACGGTTGTTCAGCCTTTGTCCAGCTTCGAATTCCTGAATCCAACCTCCAGTCCTTTTCCCCGTTGCTCGATTATTCAACATGGGAAGGGTGTTTAAAACCGTTTTAAAGTGTGTGATTCTGCTGAATATCCCGATTTTCACCAGGATGTACGCATAGAATGCCATCCTTTGTTGACAATATTCGGGCAATGTTGAATCTTCAGAGTCTTAAATATGGAGAGTAATAAAAGGAGATTTACCTGCTATGAGTTACAATAAGATCAAGGTTCCCGGCCAGGGAGAGAAAATTTCAATGGGTTCCGACGGGAATCTCAGGGTGCCGGATAATCCTGTGCTTCCTTTCATTGAAGGTGACGGGATCGGAAAAGACATCACCAATGCCGCCATGATTGTATGGAATACAGCGGTGGAGAAGGCATATGGGGGGAACCGTAAAGTTTCATGGATGGAGGTATATGCGGGTGAAAAGGCCAATGGGGTTTATGGAGAGGAACTCTGGCTGCCCGAAGAGACGCTTGAGGCTATTAAGGATTACCTTGTTGCCATAAAGGGGCCGTTGACCACACCGGTGGGCAGCGGGATCCGGAGTCTGAATGTTGCATTGAGGCAGAAGCTGGATCTGTATGTATGCCTGCGTCCAGTGCGCTGGTTCAAAGGGGTCCCATCACCGGTCAAAAATCCCGGCCAGACTGACATGGTGATCTTTCGAGAAAATTCCGAGGATATATACGCCGGTATTGAATGGCAGGCGGGATCCCCGGAATGCAGAAAGGTTATCGAGTTTATCCGGAAAGAAATGAACGTGGATAAGATACGCTTTCCCGAAACTTCCGGCATAGGGATCAAGCCCGTGTCCAGGGAGGGAACGAGACGCCTAGTAAAGGCTGCCATCGAGTATGCGATTGCAGAAAACAGAAAGTCGGTGACGCTGGTTCACAAAGGCAATATCATGAAGTTCACCGAGGGCGCTTTCTGCGATTGGGGTTACGAAACCGCCAGGGAACTATTCGGGGCAAGGGATCTGGATGGCGGACCATGGCAGGTGGTCAAGAACCCTGAAAGCGGTGAGGAAATCATAATAAAAGATTCCATAGCTGACGCCTTTCTTCAGCAGATACTCACGCGTCCGGGTGAATATGACGTGATAGCAACAATGAATCTTAATGGCGATTATATATCGGACGCTCTGGCCGCCTGTGTCGGAGGAATAGGGATTGCCCCGGGCGCAAACATAAACTTTGATATCGGCGCAGCCATTTTCGAAGCAACGCACGGTACTGCGCCCAAATATGCCGGACAGGATAAAGTCAATCCTGGTTCTCTGATATTGTCCGGCGAAATGATGTTCCGTTACATGGGATGGACAGAGGCTGCCGACCTGATTATCAAGGGGATGGAGGCCACCATATCCAGCAAGAGGGTCACCTATGACTTCGAGCGGCTCATGGAAGGGGCAACGCTGTTGAAGTGCAGTGAATTTGGCAAATCCGTTGCGGATAACATGTAGGAGTGCTGAGTCCTTAGTATCTCGGCGGGAATTTACTGGAAGGTTGCGCTCTGATGTGAAGGAGTCGTGTATATGAGGTCCCCGGAATCCAAGTTGTTGGAGCGTTCACGGTTGAGGGAATTGCGGGCCGGTCTGGATTCGGCTGATAAAGTAGTTGTATTCACCAACGGATGTTTCGACCTGCTTCACGCAGGTCACGTTGAATATCTTGATTTTGCCCGTCGGCAGGGAGACGTGCTTATTGTAGGTGTAAATTCCGACAACTCGGTAAGGCGCGCAAAAGGGCCTGGGAGACCATTGGTCGGGGAGAACGACCGTATGCGTGTGCTCGCGGCATTGGAGTGCGTTGATTATGTGGTGACATTTGACGAGGACGAACCCGCCGGTTTGATTTCTGAGCTGGTGCCTGATGTTCTGGTCAAGGGCGCGGATTGGGCCCATTATATAAGCGGCAGGGACATAGTGGAGGAACACGGCGGCCGTGTGGTGCTTGCTCCCATGAAAGAAGGGGTTTCCACCAGCACACTGATTGAACATATATTCAATGTTTACGGCGGCGGAATATCATGAAGGTAAAACTAGTAGTAACAGGTGGTGCCGGCTTCATCGGCAGCAATCTTATCCGCGCCCTTAACGAAAAGGGCGAAACGGATATTCTTGTGGTGGATGAGCTCGGGACAGGTGAGAAGTGGAAGAATCTGCGAGGCCTGTTGTTTCAGGATTATATAGGGAAGCAGGAATTTCGTGAATGGGTCAGGGCTGGCGCATTGTCCGGAGTGGAGGCTGTTTTTCATCTGGGCGCATGCAGTTCGACCGACGAACCGGACGCATCATACCTTGCAGAAAACAATTACCGCTATACCAGAGAGCTGTGCGAGTGGTCCCTTGGACATGCCGTACGGTTCATATATGCGTCAAGCGGTGCAACATACGGAGACGGATTTCATGGGTATTCGGATGCCGACGAAAATACTCCCAGGCTTAGACCTTTGAACATGTATGGGTACTCCAAGCATATGTTTGATATGTGGGCACTATCCAGCGGTGCCCTTGAGCATATAGCAGGGTTGAAATACTTCAATGTATATGGGCCTGGAGAAGACCATAAGGGTGACATGCGTTCGGTGGCCCACAAGGCATATGGGCAGATTATTGAATCGGGAGAGGTGAAATTGTTCCGTTCATACCGGTCAGACTACAAGGACGGTGAACAATTGCGGGATTTCATTTATGTCAGGGATGCAGTGGATGTTACTCTTCATTTCCACCGTAACCCTGAGGTGTCGGGTATTTTCAACTGTGGAACAGGAAATGCCAGGACGTGGAATGACATGGCAAACGCGGTTTTCTCGGCTTTGGGCAAGAAGCCGAGGATTCAATACATTGATATGCCGGAGACTTTGAGAGACAAATACCAGTATAGAACCGAAGCGGATATTTCCAAACTTCGCAGCAATGGATATGATAAGCCGTTTACCAGCCTGGAAGACGGGATCAGGGATTATGTGAAAAATCACCTGGCGAACGGCTGAAAAAACATTATTCCGCCGGATAAGGTGTCATGCAAATAATTCGAGACTGGTTTAAACGCAACTTGTCGGACTCGCAGGTGGTCATACTGGCTGTATTCCTTCTGATGGGAACCATTGCCGTCATGCTCATGGGCCGCATGATGGCACCGGTTATAGCAAGTGTCATAATAGCTTATCTCCTGGACGGTATTGCAGACAATATTGTCCGTATCGGTATGCGGCGTATGACGGCCGTGATGATTGTATTCATATTCTTCATGGCGTTTTTGATTGTACTGCTGTTCGTGCTGGTCCCCATGCTTTCCGGGCAGGTAATTCTGGTTGTTCAGCAATTGCCTGATGTTATTACTCAGCTGCAGGCTGAACTTCTTCTGCTTCCCCAGCGTTATCCGGAAATCGTGTCGGAGGAACAGGTGATCGGCTTGATGGAAACCCTCCGAACAGAAATAGGACGTTTCGGACAGCAGGTTGTAAATATCCTCGTGGCTTCGGTGCGCAGCCTGATCGTTTTTGTTGTGTACATGGTGCTCGTGCCCCTGATTGTGTTTTTCTTTCTTAAAGACAAGGATGCCATTATTTCGTGGATATCAAGTTTTCTGCCTGAGGATCGCGCCTTGGTGGTGCAGGTATGGCGGGAAGTTGATCAGCAGATTGGGAATTATATACGGGGAAAGATATGGGAGATCCTGATTGTCTGGCTGGTCAGCGGACTGGTTTTTTACTGGCTGGGACTCGAGTTCGCCATGCTGTTGGGCCTGTTTGTAGGCTTGTCGGTACTCATTCCCTATATAGGAGCTACCGTTATGACTTTTCCTATTGCGCTGATAGGTTTTTTCCAGTGGGGATGGGGAACCGAGTTGTTGTGGGTAATGGTGGCATATGCCTTGATACAGGCACTGGATGCGAATCTGCTGGCGCCTTTGTTGTTGTCCGGGGTTGTAAACCTCCATCCCGTAGCCATAATTATTGCCCTGCTGTTTTTCGGTGGTATATGGGGTTTCTGGGGCGTGTTTTTTGCAATACCTCTTGCCACACTTGTACATGCCGTGTTGAGGGCATGGCCACGCAAAAAGTTTGAAAATCCTGCTGATATCCGGACAGACGGTGAATCATGGTAGCCGTCTTACTCATTATCAATAATTTCTGTGTCTGTCCCGCCATATGATTCCCACACCGGATCCAGACTACTTCGAGTCGATATATGAACGCTATAATAGGCGTGAATACGTGCACCCTGATCCCTTGGAAATGGTGTACAGATATGCTTCGAAGGGTGACCAGGAGATTGCTGGTTTGATCGCATCCTCTCTTGCCTACGGCCGTGTAAATCAGATTCTATTGAAGTCCGGCTGGGTGCTTGATCTGATGGGACCATCTCCCGAGCTTTTCTTGAAGGAGTCAACAAGAAGGTCGTTGTCCTCGTGTTTCAGAGGTTTCAGATATAGATGGACCACGGACAGAGAGCTTGTTGACCTGGTATGGGCAATTAAATGCGTTAGAGAAGAGTGGGGGAGTTTGAATGCGGCATTCAAGGACGGTATGCATGATGACGACCATGACGTGCTTCCCGCATTGTCCGCATGGGTTGAACTTCTGATTTCCCGGATGAAGGTCAAGAAGAGCAGCCTTCTGTCCAGTCCCGTTGATGGCAGTGCCTGTAAACGGATGCATATGTTTCTGCGATGGATGATAAGAAAAGACGACGTCGACCCCGGAACATGGAATGGAATCGAGTCATCCAGACTGTTGGTCCCGCTGGATGCGCACATGCACCGCATTGCACGCCTGCTGGGATTCACACGTCGCAGGCAGGCCGATCAGCGTACCGTAATAGAAATTACGGAATTTTTCAGGAATTTAAATCCCGGGGATCCAGTGCGTTACGATTTTTCACTGACGCGGTTCGGTATCCACCCTGGCATGAACGCCGGACAACTGCTCGTCCATGGCAAGACCGGCGACTCTTGACCTTGAAAGTCCGGATTCATTTAATTAATCAGGCGGACGTGAAGAGTATCATCAAAATTTGGATACATGATCATGTTTAAATACATCAGCGGCTCTGAGGTCCGTAAACGCATCATTTTCCTGGCCTGCCTGCTTCTTTCGAGTTGGCCCGGGAATGTGGATCCTGTCGGCGCAGGGCATGTTGAAAATCCGAACGGTATTATTATTGATGTTGGAGGAGATGAGCCTGAAGGGAGTATGGGGTTCGGATGGAGCAGAAAGGAGAGTGATCATGTCAGGACTTTCCGGTGGATTGAGGGGCTGGAAGCCGATGTATGGTTTGACTTGGAGGAGTCTACTGATCTGAGACTCAGGATAAAGGCGGCTCCGCTTTACATAGGATGGAAGCGGCAGAATATAGGAATATATGTCAATCAACGTTTCTTGAAGGAATGGGTTTGTCCGGACAGCCATGAATTCGCGGAATATAGTGTGGACATACCCGGGTATTACCTTCGCGATGGATCTAATCGTATGATTCTCAGACTGGGATATTCTCACAGGATCGGAAGAGAGCGCAGGGAATTATCCCTTGCAGTGGAGAAGATAGTTATGGAGCGTCGTTGATAAATTATGCCTTCGCCAATAGGACATAGTCTGGCCGGGCTGTCAATAGGCATGGCATATGCGCTGCCCAAGGGGGCGAGTTTTCGCGATCTAGGTGTGTCCATGTACCGTCGCAGAGGAATTCTGCTTGCCTCGATTGCGCTGGCAAATCTGCCGGATATTGATTACTTGCCGGGTTTGTTTGCAGGTGACTTTAATGCATATCACCATCACTATTCACATACATTGGGGTGGCTTGTTCTTGTGTCGCTGGGCATATGGATGATTTGGAAAAGTTTTAACTCTTCAATAACATTCAGACACTTTTCATTCATATTCATCGCAACGGGAAGTCACCTGATTCTGGACTTTTTTACACGAAATACATCTTATCCATACGGAATCATGCTGTTCTGGCCTTTCTCAAATGAGCATTATCTGTCAGGCAACCCATTGTTCTGGAATCCTCAGAAATCGGATTGGGGTGAGGTGTTCCAGTGGTACAATGTGCAGGTCATGATCATGGACGCAGTATATACGTCAGCTATGATTGGAATGGTCCTTTTGTATAAGCGCTATACTTCTCCGGCGCGTCCGGTTATTTAAAACATGGCTGGCTTGCTCTGCTTGAGTGAGTTTGACGCTTTTCTCTGTTACATCACCGAAGGATTACGTCTATTTCTGGTGATTACGGAAATCAAGATCTTGTTCCTCAACAAGCTCTCTGCCATTATGTTCCCGCCAATGAGCTGTTCCGGACATATCAAGGAGTTGGGGATAATAGCAGGGCGCGGAGTATACCCGGGCTTACTGGCTAAATCCGCCAGACAGAAGGGCGTAGAACGCATTTTTGTCATTGCATTCAAGGGGGAGACCGACCGTTCCATCGAGAGGATTGCCGATGAGGTGCGGTGGCTGCGCATAGGAAAATTGCAGAAATTCTACGATGCTCTGGAATCCTCGAAGGTGGGGCACGTTGTAATGGCTGGCCAGATAAAACCCACCCATCTGTTCAAGGTCAGAATGGACAAGGCCATGCTTTCACTGCTGGCAGGACTGAAGGAGCGAAACGCCCACACTATTTTCGGAGAGATTGTCAAGGGAATCAGGGATCGAGGAATCCAGGTCGAGCAGGCCCATGTATTCATGGACTCGGCAATGCCTGCAGAAGGGTTGATCGCCGGCCGCGAACCTACGGACCGCGAACGTTCGGATATCGAGTTGGGACTTCGTGTTGCAAAGATCACGAGCGGGCTTGATATTGGCCAGACCGTCGTTGTCAAGGAGGGTGCAATACTGGCCGTCGAGGCATTTGAGGGGACCGATGAAGCGATTGACAGGGCGGGCAGATTGGGAGGACGGGATGCTGTTGTAATTAAAGCCGCCAAACAAGGGCACGACATGCGTTTTGATATACCCGTAGTGGGAGAGCATACATTCAAGCGTTTGAAGAAAATAGGGGCTTCAGCTCTCGCAGTGGAGGCTGAAAGAACCATTCTCTTGGAACGCGAGAAATTGATTAAAATTGCGGACAGGCAGGGTTTAAGTTTTGTGGCGATCCGGATAGACCGCGAAAGTAGGTCTTCCTGATGAGTGATGGAGGGTGGCATGAATCGTAAGGTAAGAGTCGGGGTGGCAGGTGTTGGAACTTTGGGCAGTGTGCATGCGCGTATATATGACGAACTTGATAATTCGGAATTTGTAGGGGTGTATGACACTGACCGGGACCGGGCCGAACAAACAGCCGCAGAATATTCGGTTAAGGCATTCCAGTCACTGGATCAACTTGCAGAGGCAGTCGAGGCAGTCAGTGTCGTGGTGCCGACAGACCAACATCGCGATGTTGCCGGCTTGCTTATTGAACGCGGAAAACATGTCCTTGTGGAAAAACCTATTACCGAGACCACGGCCGAAGCGGAAGAGTTGGTTGCCATGGCCCGGGAAAACCGGGTAATTGTTCAGGTTGGCCATGTAGAACGATTCAATCCCGTATTGAGTTACCTTGAACAGGTCGCACGTAAGCCCCGCTTTATAGAGGCTCATCGTCTGGCCCCGTATCCTCCTCCACGTGAAGGGTTGCGCCCGCGTGGAACGGAAGTCAGCGTAATACTCGACCTTATGATACACGACCTTGAGGTCATTCTCTATCTTGTGGGGTCTAAGGTTAAAAGTATACAGGCTGTAGGAGTCCCGGTATTGAGCGCATCGGAGGACATAGCAAATGTCCGGTTGTTGTTTGACAACGGATGCGTTGCAAATATTACCTCCAGCCGTATAAGCCCTGAACGTATGCGGAAAATACGGGTTTTTCTGGATGACGCATACATCTCTCTGGATTATCGGGATCAAGGCGGGGAAATTTACAGGAAAACAGCACAGGGTATTACAAGGGATTTGGTTCCCATCGAAAAGGGCGAGCCCTTGGCCAATCAGTTGCGCTCATTCGTGGATTGCGTGAGGTGCCGGGACAAGCCTGTTGTCAGCGGCGAACACGGTTCACAGGCCCTGAATCTGGCGGTTGATATTATTCACAGCCTTCGAAAGGGCGCCTCGTGAGCAGGTCCGTGTTGATCATTGCGGGTGAAATATCAGGTGACATGCATGCCGCCAGGGTTGTTGAAGCCATTCGGAAGCGGGAACCTGATATCAGCTTCTGGGGAGTCGGCGGGGATGAGCTTGAGAAGGCGGGCGTGGAGGTGTTGTATCATGTGCGGGATATGGCGGTGCTGGGATTGACCGAAGTCTTGAGGAAGTATTTCTTTTTCAGAAAGGTTTTTAGTGAATTAACCGCTCTGGCGATCGACAGGAAACCAAACGCGGTATTACTGGTTGATTATCCCGGTTTTAATCTCCCTTTTGCCAGGAATATGCACATACAGGGTGTCAAGGTCCTTTACTATATCTGCCCCCAGGTATGGGCATGGAGACGATCCAGAATCAAGCGGATGGCCCGTGATATAGACCGTCTTTTTGTAATATTTCCTTTCGAGGTGGATGTCTTCAATGGAACCGGCTTACGTGTTGATTTCGTAGGGCATCCTCTGGTTGATGATGCATTAGGGGTAATTGATGAAGGTGGTGTCGGGCAGTCCTGGCCGCAGGAGGAATGCGTGGCGCTGTTGCCGGGAAGCCGTGTTCAGGAAGTCGAAAAGATTCTCCCGTTGATGCTTGAGACTGCACGGATGATTGCTATGAGCCGCGGGCATACGAGTTTTATTATTGCGGCTCCGTCTGAAAAAATAGCGGATGTCGCGTCCGGGATAGTTGATGCCTCTTCCGGCAAGCCGTCCTCGCTTCATATAGTTACCGGTAAAACCCGTGAAGCGCTTAAAAAGGCCAGGGCGGCCATGGTTGCTTCCGGAACCGCTACAATAGACGCGGCTTTGATGCGGTGTCCCATGGTGGTGGTGTATAAGACGGCGGCAATGACCTATTGGTTCGGCCGTCGCCTCGTGTGTGTGCCTTACATAGGGATGGTAAACATAGTTGCAGGCAGGAGAATATGCCCGGAATTCATACAAGAACAAGCGGTTCCTGAGAACATGGCAACCTCCATGGAATTGCTTCTTGATGATTCCCCTGAAAGGCGGGCCATGATTCAGGATCTCGCGTCTGTTTCAGATATGCTGGGGCAGGGCGGCGCTGCGTCACGGACCGCTGATTTAATAATGGAAGAACTTGAGATTCCGACCGCCGATCAGTCTCCAAATACATGAATACACTGCTGTAGAGCAGAACTCCACAATTGGAAAGGATGATCAGATTACATCGATTCTTTGCGGAGGAGGGTCGGCATCCCCTTTGGGAATGGTTACCGTGAGTACCCCCTGATCGTATTCGGCAGTCATTCCGGCAGGATTTACCGGCCCGGGTAGTGTCACGGATCTGCTGAAACTCCCGTGCCTTCGTTCCATCCGCAACGTTTGTCCGCGATCTTCACGCTCTGTATCCCGGTCTATGGATCCCGATACAGTCAGTACTCTTCCGTCGATTTCGACATTGAACTCCCCTTTGTCGGCTCCGGGGATATTCATGCGAACTATATAATTATTCCCTTCCTCATAAAGGTCCATTCCGGGTTCAAATGGGAAATCGCGGATTCGGTCATCAAAGTCAGGCCGCATTCTGAACATATCCCATGACTCGCCCAGCATTCTATCCATGCGCTTGCGCATTCTCATCATGTCTTCATAGGGATCCCATTCCTGGGGATCGAACCAGGAGAACAGATCGTCAGATCTTTGACGGTCCAAATGCCGGGTGACCTCATCATCATTGACTGCCTCGTCATCCTGATCTATTGAGCGTTGAGCCTCTGTGTAAACTTCCGTACCCTCCGTATGCCCAGGTTGAGCATTCAGGGTTAAATACATTTGATATAGGATAATGCCCTGCGCAATCACGGCGATAGCCAGAGCCGCAATCGCCACGGTTATCCATCTGCCTTGCCTGTATTCTCCAACGCTCATGTTAAAACGCTCCTTTCCTGTGATTGGTCAAGCCCGAGGACGCCGTCCGGCGTCCCCCGGCTTGCCTTCATTATTCAGTCGATATAGGGATCTGTTTACGCCGGGATTTGGCTTCCGGCGTCTTGGGTATTGACACCGTCAGAACGCCGTTCTTGAATCTGGCCTTGGCCTTTGATTCATCAATTTCGCCCGGCAGTGGTATCACCCTGTGAATCATCCCGTAGGAACGCTCAGAGATGTGGTAATCACGCTTTTTCTCCTCGCGCTCATTCCGGCGTTCACCCTTTATGGTGAGAAGGTTGTTGTTTAGTTCAACGTCTATGTCCTTCTCTTCCATTCCAGGTACATCAGCCGTGATCTGCACTTCATTCTCGCTTTCGGAAACATCCACCCGGACCGATGATGCGGATGTGCTTCCGGTCAGCCATCCCGTGCCGGGCAATTCGAGGCTGTCTTCAAATCTTCCGAAGAAGTCTTTGAAGACATCGTTAATCTCGCGGTGCAACTCGAGGAACGGATTGTCCTCTTCGCGTTCCACCCGGGATAACCTTGATTGATCCCGTTTTCTCCTCCAAGGAATCAGTTCGCGTACCATGACAGCTCACCTCCTCTCATGAATGGTCATTGCCGTTATCCTGCTTTAACTTCTATTTTCCTCGGTTTGAGTTTCTCGGTCTTCGGCAGCTCAACTCGGAGGACTCCGTTTTTAACGGATGCCTTGATCTTATCCCTGTCTATATCCGACGACAGTGTGAAGGATCTTTCGTAGTCCGCCGGCCGGAACTCGCCATATAGCAACTCGTAACCCTCGAGTTCCTGCTCTTTGATGCCCGCCCTGATGTTGAGGACGTCATCCTCCAGTTGGAGTTCCACATCCTTGTCCGTCACACCAGGCATATCCATAACCAGAACGAACGATCCTTCCTGCTCGTACACGTCCGTCGCCGGGGAATAGACCGGCCGCCTGTCAACACGTCGGGCTTCACCGCTGACCGCTTGTTCTTCCCTTTTCATCATTTCCTGTTCCTGGGCCGTCATCATTTATCACCTCCTATCCGTCTTATTCGGACTTGATTTCAATCTTTCTTGGCTTTGTCGCTTCACTGCGCGGCAAACTTATCCTGAGAACCCCCTTATCGGAACTGGCCGTGATCTTCTCGTTCTCGACTTCAAACGGAAGCCGTATTGAACGGACAAACCGGCCATAATCTCGCTCCCGGCGATGGTACATGCCTTTCTCATCGGGCTTCTCGGCTTTGCGTTCACCTTGCAGGGTAAGCGCGTTGCCGGTCACGGTTACATCTATGTCGCTGGGATCCACTCCGGGTAGTTCCGCTAGCACCACAGCCTCATCGCCGTTGCTCCACACGTTAACCGCAGGAAAAGCAACAGCTCCTTCCCTGTACCCGTCAAACACCCTGCTGAACTGACGATGCATGCGGTTCAACTCATGAAACGGATCCAGCTCCCTCTCAAATCTCGGTATTACCGGCCACATCACAATCACCTCCATTCTGTTGGTTGTTTAAATTTCCTGACTTTATTTATAGCATAAGCCGTGCCAGATAAGGTGTCATGCATAACATGCTGAATAACAAATAGTAATGGAATGATGATATCTGCGAGGTGTGACGATAATGCGCAGTTAGGTTGTTGCATCTTGAAAATTGTGAGACAAAATAGCTCATATATGCTGGGCCACTGCTCATTATCAAGTATTGTGTTCGGTCGGTAGATATTGGTGGCGTGGTTTGGAGGCGACTGGTTTAATTGATGATATGGATGAGCTTATATATATGAGGGGCTCATGAACTTCAGAGGTGATGATGAAATGCGCCGTGTGTTGATTCTTTTTAACAAGAGATCCGGAATGCCGAGGTCCATCGAAAGCATTTCATGGAAAGCGAAGGCCCTCCTTGCCGAGAGTGGTTGTGAGGTATCCGTGGATGAAAGCCTTTCAGTTGATGATGGCCAGAATAAGGCTGTCAAGGCCGTGGATCACGGTTTCGATTCCGTAATTGTAGTCGGCGGTGACGGAATGGTTAATTCAATCGGGTCGGTTTTGGTGGGTACGGAAACGGCTTTGGGGGTGATTCCTGTCGGAAGCGGGAACGGATTCGCCAGGCACTTTAATATTCCTCTTAAACCAGAAATCGCCGTACGAGGTATTAAACATGTCTGCAAGCGCAGGATCGATGTCGGAATGGTTGATGAAAAGCCCTTTTTCGTGACCTGCAGCATGGCCTGGGATGCCGCAATTGTCCGCACGTTCGACAAATTGCCTTTCCGTGGAGTCCTTCCATATGTTTTTTCCGCAGTGTATGAGTTTTTTGAGTATGAGCGACAGCCGTTTCATGTCTTGCTGGAAAATATGGAGGAACTTTATTTCGAGTCTCCTGTAATATTCACGGCTGCAAATCTAACTCAGTATGGCGGAGGAGCGAAGATCGCGCCGGGAGCATCGCCTGATGACGGCTATCTTGAGCTTATTGTAATATCACAGGCGGACGCGCCCAGGGTTCTTGCAAAATTTCATAAACTGTTTGACGGGACCATTGACAAAATGGAGGAAGTCCTAACCAGGCAATTCAAAAAACTCAAAGTAATTCGTTCCAAGCCCGCTCCGATCCAGATTGATGGAGAGCTTGTGGAAGCCGGCCGGGAAGTAGTCATTGATGTTCATCCGGAATCCTTGTCAGTGCTCGTTCCGGAAGATATGTGAGCGTCAAAAAACCGGTATTCCAACTCCATGGCTTTATTATAGATTGCACGAATATCCGGTGCATCAACGGCGTAATTGTCCAACAATGTTTCAAGCCGGGACGCCAGTTCTTCAAATTGCCGGTCAGAGTAGGTCCTTATCCATGAACCGTAGACATGATCGGGCACGCCGTATTGCGCCGACAGTTTCTGTCCCAGCCAGGCATACAGACGCATACAAGGCGTCATGGCGGCGCAAATAAGCCCGATGTCTCCACCCCGTGCGGTATCATGCAGGAATGTAGTATATGCGGTGGTAGCCTGTATGGGCTCGACCTGATTTAGATCCACATTCCACTTGTCCGCATAATCAGCATGTAAATCAAGCTCTTCACGAACGCCTTGTAACAGGTCGCAGAATACCTCCAGCGAACCACGGTCAGGGCTGTTGGCCGCGGCCATGGCATATGCCCGGGCAAACGCTTCAAGAAAAAAGGCGTCTTGAGCGATATACCTCCTGAAGGAATCTTCCGGAAGCGTTCCGTCTGCCAAGCTCTGTACGAAGGGATGTTGTAAAATGCGGAGCGCAAGCTCACTGTTTTCATCCCATAGAAATTCGGAAAGGGTGCGACTCATGACCGGACGACTTGATGTTCAATGGCTTTTCCCAAAAAGGCTTTGAACATCGGGTGCGGTTTCAATGGCTGCGACTTGAATTCAGGATGAAATTGTGTGGCAACGAACCATGGATGCCCCTTGACTTCAATGATCTTGGCCAGATTGCCGTCAACGGATTCCCCGGAAACAATCATTCCGCCTTCTTCCAGCGCCGGACGATGGGTCGAGTTGATTTCGTAGCGGTGTCTGTGCCGTTCGCTGATGGTTTCAACTCCATAGAGTTCATGGGTCAGGGTTCCGGGCTTTATTCGGCACATATGTGCTCCGAGAAACATCGTTCCGCCCAAGCTTTCAGCTTTCTCCTGTTCTTCCATCATTGCGATTACTGGGTATGGAGTACTCTTGTCGAATTCCGTGGAATTTGCGTCTTTCATGCCGCAGACATTGCGAGCGAACTCAATTACGGCGCATTGCAGCCCCATGCAGATGCCTAGAAACGGGATGCCGTTTTCCCTCGCCTTTTGAATCGCGGTGATTTTCCCTTCCACTCCGCGCCCCCCGAACCCTCCTGGAACAAGAAGGCCGCTCACATCCATCAGGCGATCCATACCGATGCCGTCTTCGATCTCTTCAGCCGGGATCTTGACTATATCAACCCCGTGTCCGTGTGCCAGACCTCCATGGTGGATGGATTCGAATATGGATTTGTAGGCATCCTGTAATTCCGAATACTTTCCGATAACGCCTACCTTAACCACTCCCTTTGGATTGATTATATCCTTCACCATTTTACGCCATTCAGTGAGGTGTGCCGAAGGTCGTGCCAGCCTGAATTGGACCATGATTAGATCATCCAGGCCCTGATCTGAAAGCACGATAGGCAATTCGTAAATGGTATGCTTTACATCCTCTTCTATGATGACTGCGCGAATGGATACATTGCAGAACAGGGATAGCTTCTGTTTTACCTCTTCGGTAATATTGACCTCGGTCCTGCATATGAGAGCGTCTGGAAGAATGCCGATTTCACGGAGCTTGGCCACGCTTTGCTGCGTGGGTTTG
>SLRP01000039.1 GCA_007130845.1 Kiritimatiellia bacterium
CGGAAGGAGGAACGGGTTTTCTGCCGTGAACTGCTGGAACAGGTTATCAAGGAGGAGGGACAGAAGTTTCTGGGCTGGCGGGAACTTCCGGTCCATAATGAATATCTGGGCGATATTGCGCGCGATGCCGAACCGGCGATTCATCAGATTTTTATAGAACGCGGGAAAGGCATTAAGGATACCGCACAATTCGAACGGAAACTTTATGTCATTCGTAAGGTAATGGAACGTCGGGTCCGTGAGTCCGGGCTGTCGGAACGGGACTATTTCCACATCCCAAGCCTCTCCTGCAGAACGTTCGTCTACAAGGGGCTTCTACTGGCCGACCAGATCAAGCCTTACTACGAAGACTTGACCGACCCCGACATGGTAAGCGGACTAGCCCTGGTCCACCAGCGCTACAGCACGAATACGTTTCCGACCTGGGATCTCGCCCAGCCGTTTCGCTATCTCTGTCATAACGGCGAGATAAACACACTGCGCGGCAACACAAACTGGATGAATGCCCGCCAGTATCTGTTTAAATCCAACCTCTTCGGCGATGATATGGAGAAGCTGTTCCCTATAATAACTCCTGGCGGAAGTGATTCGGCGTCGCTGGACAATGCCTTGGAACTGCTGTGTCACACCGGCCGCTCCCTGCCCCACGCTATAATGATGCTGATACCGGAAGCATGGCAGAAGCATCAGACCATGGATGACGATCTCAAGGCATTTTACGAGTACCATGCATCACTAATTGAGCCATGGGACGGGCCGGCCTCTATTCCCTTTACCGACGGCACCTGCATAGGAGCCGTGCTGGACCGCAACGGCCTGCGCCCCTCCCGATATACCGTCACCAAGGACGGCTTTGTCATCATGGGTTCCGAAACCGGCGTAATTGAAGTGGATCCGGCCAATGTCGCGTCCAAAGGACGGCTTCAGCCCGGGAGGATGTTCCTGGTTGACATGGCAGAGGGACGGATCGTGGACGACGAGGAGATCAAGAGCGAAATGGCGTCCAGAAGGCCTTACAGGTCCTGGCTCAATGAACACCTTGTCGAGTTTGAGCGACTTCCCGATCCGGTGAAGGTTCAAGACACTGATTTTGATACACTTCTGACACGTCAGCAGCAGTTCGGCTATACTCTCGAGGATTTGAGAATCCTTATGGAGCCGATGGCGAAGAGCGGCAAGGAAGCCATCGGGTCAATGGGCGATGACACGCCGTTGGCTGTTTTGTCTAACCGTCCGCGCATGCTGTATGATTATTTCAAACAACTCTTTGCCCAGGTAACCAATCCCCCGCTGGACGCCATTCGGGAAGAACTGGTCACCGCGCTCCGCTCCACGCTGGGCGCCAGGCAGAACCTATTTGAAGAATCACCGCTGCACTGCCATCAGTTCAAGACAGACCAGCCCATCCTTACCAACAAGGAACTGGAACAGATTCGAGCCATGTATGTCGGAGATGTAACAGCCAAGACTCTTCCAATGCTTTTCCCGGTAGCCGATGGCGTTTCCGGCCTGGAAAACGCGCTGAACGAACTGTTTGCAGAGGCCGTGCGGGCCGTGGATGAGGGGAATTCAATCCTTATTCTTTCGGATCGTGGAGCAAACCATGAGCTGGCGCCCATACCTGCGGCGCTAGCCGCGGCTGGCGTCCATCATCACCTGATACGTGAACACCGGCGAGTCCAGTGCAACCTCGTGGTTGAAAGCGCCGAACCCCGGGAGGTCCATCATTTCTGCGTCCTGGCCGGATACGGCGTCGGTGCGGTAAACCCGTATCTGGCATTCGAAACGATCGATGACATGGTCTGTCGCGGAATGTTGAAGGATATCTCCACCGGGGAGGCTGTTCATAACTATATCAAGGCCGTCGGAACAGGCATCCTCAAGGTCATGTCCAAGATGGGCATTTCAACCCTCAAGAGCTATCACGGGGCGCAGATATTCGAATGCGTCGGCCTGAACGAGGATATCATTGAACGGTTTTTCACTGGAACCGCATCACGGCTCAACGGTGTCGGACTGGACACCATAGCGGAGGAAGCAAGACAGAGGCATATGCGCGCATATCCGGATATGCATATTCCCGAAAAACTCGGCCTTGATCCCGGAGGTCAGTACCAGTGGCGGCGAAACGGTGAATACCATCAGCTCAACCCCATCACCATCGCCAAACTGCAGCAGGCATCGCGCATTCGTGATGAAAAGACCTATGAGGAATACGCGCGCCTCATAAACGAACAGAATGAATTTCTGGGAACACTTCGCGGTCTTCTGGAATTCAAGAACGGACAGAAACCCATCCCGCTGGACGAGGTGGAACCATGGACGGAAATCGCGAAACGCTTCAAGACCGGCGCCATGTCCTACGGGGCTATCAGCAAGGAGTCTCATGAGGCCCTCGCGATAGCCATGAACCGTATCGGAGGCATGAGCAACAGCGGCGAAGGAGGCGAGGATGAGGACCGCTACGAAAAAGACGAAAACGGCGACTGGCGGAACAGCGCCATCAAGCAGGTCGCTTCCGGCCGGTTCGGAGTGCACATCCATTACCTGACCAACGCCCGCGAGCTGCAGATCAAGATGGCCCAGGGGGCTAAGCCCGGCGAAGGCGGCCAGCTGCCCGGATCCAAGGTATATCCGTGGATTGCCAAGACACGCCATTCGACCCCGTATGTCGGGCTAATATCGCCGCCCCCTCATCACGATATCTATTCCATCGAGGATCTGGCTCAGTTAATCCATGACCTGAAGAATGCCAATCCGCAGGCCCGTATCAATGTCAAGCTGGTGGCCGAGGTAGGAGTCGGTACCGTCGCAGCAGGTGTTTCAAAGGGCAAGGCCGACGTTGTGCTGATCAGCGGCTATGACGGCGGCACCGGCGCCTCGCCTCAGACCTCCATCAAACACGCAGGCCTGCCGTGGGAACTCGGAGTGGCCGAGACCCACCAGACCCTTGTTCTCAACGATCTCCGAAGCCGCATAGTGGTCGAATGCGACGGACAGCTCAAGACCGGCCGCGATGTCGCGATAGCCTGTCTTCTCGGAGCCGAGGAGTTCGGGTTTTCAACCGCTCCCCTTGTGGTCACAGGTTGCATAATGATGCGCGTATGCCATATGAACACCTGCCCGGTTGGCGTAGCAACACAGGATCCGGAATTGCGCAAGAAGTTCAAGGGTCAACCGGACCATGTAGTGAACTACTTCTATCTCGTAGCGCAGGAACTCCGTAAGATCATGGCGAACCTGGGATTCCGAACGATGAACGAAATGGTAGGCCGTGTGGACAAACTGGAAGCCCGCAAGGCCGTTACCCACTGGAAGGCCAAGGGAATCGATCTGTCAAGCATCCTCTACAAGCCGGATGTGCCCCCCAACGTCGGAGTCTACTGCTCCGAGAAACAGGATCATGGTTTGGCCGACGCGCTTGACAACAAATTGATCAAACTGGCGGAATCGGCAATTGAACGAAAAGAACCGGTGGAACACGATATTCGCATACGAAACGTCAACCGCACCATAGGCACCATGCTCAGCCATGAAATCGCGAAGAGATACGGCTTTGAAGGCCTGCCGGACGACACCATTACATTCAACTGCCGCGGGTCGGCAGGACAGAGTTTTTGCGCGTTCGGGGCGCATGGCATCACAATGAATATACGTGGTGACGCAAACGACTACTTCGGAAAGGGGTTATCGGGAGCGAAGCTTATTATTCGGCCCCCGGAAACCTCGGACTTTGTACCCGAAGAAAATATCATCATCGGAAATGTGGCTTTTTACGGCGCTATAACGGGACAAGCCTACATACGAGGCCAGGCCGGCGAACGATTCTGCGTAAGAAACAGCGGCGTCCATGCCGTGGTCGAAGGCGTCGGCGATCACGGGTGTGAATATATGACTGGAGGGCGCGCGGTTATTCTAGGTCATACCGGCCGCAATTTCGCAGCAGGAATGAGCGGTGGCATCGCCTATGTATACGATGAAAAGGGAGATTTCGGCAGATTCAGGTGCAATCTTGACATGGTTGAACTGGAGAACATGGTCAAGGATGACGATATAGCCGAACTGAAAGGCCTGATAGAAAAACATGTAGGTTATACGGGAAGCGCCGTTGGACAGCGTATTCTTGACGATTGGGAAAACGCCCTTTTGCGTTTCGTAAAGGTCATGCCGGTGGACTTCAAGAAGGCTCTTGAACGTCTCGCTCGCGAAAAGGCCGCCGCCGAACGGCATGAGGAAGCCGACCTGGAACCCGTATCGGTAAGGGAGTATTGAAATGGGGAAGCCAACCGGATTCAAAGAGTTTGCACGTGAATTGCCTGAAAAACGGCCGGTCCCGGAACGAGTAAAGGACTTCAATGAGTTCTACAAGCCGTTTCCGGAAGAAAATATCCGGAATCAGGCCGCTCGCTGCATGGATTGCGGCGTGCCTACCTGTCACGCAGGCTGTCCGCTGGGAAATATCATTCCCGATTGGAACGATCTAGTGTACCGCGACCTTTGGAAAGAAGCGATCGACCGCCTGCACGCTACGAACAATTTCCCGGAATTCACGGGACGGCTCTGCCCTGCCCCTTGCGAGGAAGCCTGCGTGCTCGCCATAATAGAGCCTCCGGTAACCATTGAAGAGATTGAAAAACAGATCATTGAACGTGCCTTCAAGGAAGGCTGGGTCAGGGCGCAGCCGCCCGAGATACGAACGGGCAGGAAGGTCGCCGTAATCGGATCCGGGCCCGCCGGCCTGGCAGCCGCACAGCAGCTTAACTGGGCCGGACATACCGTCATCCTGTTCGAACGCGATGACAGGATCGGAGGCCTGCTGCGATACGGCATCCCCGACTTTAAAATGGAGAAATGGGTCATCGACCGTCGCCTGGAGATAATGGAAGAAGAAGGCGTCATTTTGAAACCAGGCGTGGATTTCGGGAAGAACGCCCCGTTTGACAATCTCAAGGAATTTGACGCCGTGGTTCTCTGCACTGGTGCCACCAAAGGACGTGATCTGTCTGTCCCGGGCCGGGAATTGAGTGGAGTGGTCATGGCGATGGATTATCTGCCGCGTCAGAACCGGCTTGTCGCCGGGGACACCGTCGATGAGACGGACGACGAGATGGACGCAAACGGCAAACACGTCATCGTTATCGGCGGAGGTGACACGGGCAGCGACTGTATAGGCACTGCAAAT
Organism: Kiritimatiellia bacterium; assembly: GCA_007130845.1. GTDB lineage: Bacteria > Verrucomicrobiota > Kiritimatiellia > SLAD01 > SLAD01 > SLRP01. Next base: position 5,183 of record SLRP01000039.1, read on the forward strand.
CGTCAGGGTGCGTTGTCCGTCACCAATTTCGAGCTCTTCCCGCGTCCTCCGGAGGATCGCCCTGAACATCAGCCCTGGCCGTTCTGGCCAATGCGGCTGCGTACCAGCCCCTCTCACGAGGAGGGGGTGCAACGCGAGTGGAGCATCAACACGAAGAAGTTCATCGGTACGAACGGCAAGGTCGAGAAACTCGTGACGGTCAATATCGAGTTCGACCCGCCGAAGAACGGCGGTCGGCCGAAGATGAAGGAAATTCCGGGCTCCGAGAAGGAATGGCCCGCAGATCTTGTATTGCTGGCCCTTGGATTTACCGGCCCCGAACCCGGCGGCCTGGTTGAACATCTCGGGTTGGAACTCGATGAGCGAACAAATATCAAAACGGACAAGAACTACATGACCAGTGTCCCTGGGATTTTCGCCGCGGGAGACAACCGTCGCGGCCAGTCGCTCATTGTATGGGCAATCGCGGAAGGGCGCGAAGCCGCCCGCGGGGTAGACGAATTTCTAGCCGGCCATACCCAACTCCCCACAAAAGGCCCGGGAGACTTGCCCAGGGTGTAAAGGCCGCCTCCAGCTAACCCTCTCTTGATCCGTTACCGAATTCGTGACCACCCGGATAGAACTGCCGACCTGACAAAAGCCTTATCGCGCATGCTTTTGCTTGAGCATTTGAATGACATGAGCTATCCAATAAAACATTAATCGAACCCCTCGAGGTGCCTGTGGATTATATTGCCGTAGGAGATCAGATTGCCAATTTACAAATACTCAATCAGTTTCTATTGTCGCTGTTTCTGTTGATTCCCATGGTGCTGGTGTCCCGCACGACCGTGGCCGGTACGAGGTACTCACCGATACTGATAATTGTGGTATTTGGTTTGTCGCTTGGATTTGTTTTGACTGCGACAGGTGTGTCCACGCCCGGACTGCCCCAGTTTTCACTGATCGATCTAATCAGTCGCACTACCGTAGTGGTATTGACCGTCACCTTCTTTGTTGGCGGCCAGGAATTGCGCAAGACTTTTGGAGGCATTCAACTGCCGCCGGACGAAATGGTCGTGCCGTCGACCGAGGAAACAGTGCTGGGAACAGGTCGGACACAAATGATCTTCATCATTCGTGCGTTCTTCCTTCTAGTAGGAGTCGAAGCATTATATCGGTTGATCATGGGCATCCAAGTCAGCGACTTAAGCCGTTTCTATCCATTAATTGCGTACTTGGGGTTAATCGGTTCCGTCATTCTTATTGACCATAAAGCCAAGGTGGCCAATAAGCGGCTCTATATCAAGAAGGGGGTAGCGGAGGTGGCCGGGATGCTGGTGTTGCTGCTGGCGTCGCAGACGATCGCCCTATGGATACGCCCGTGGATCGCCCTGCCCCAGATATTTTTTGCCATGTTGCTGTCGGCCGGATTGGGTGCGCTGTTGTATCGATGGCGTTTCGGTCCCACCATTCGTGCGCTGCTGTTCGCTGGTATCCCTGTCGTGTTGGCCGCAAACTTCATGATCGGCGGCTCACGCATCAGCGAGGCATTCGCAATCACCGGGGTCAACGCCGTTTTGATATACGGGTTTTTAGGGCAAATGTTCTGGATGTTTGGCGGTATTGCCTTGTTGATGTGGCTTGGGGAGACGAATCAGGCCCGCAACCTCGCCCCCGGCATGGCTGGATCCCTGTCACACTCTGGACTGACCGGTGCGTGTACAGCCGGCGATCTGGGATCCATCGCAGCCTACCGAGCTCCGATCATGATCAATATTCCGTTCTTCGGGCACATCTTTGTCTTTTCCATACTAGCAATCAGTGCACGGCAGGATCACCTGTTGCTTTGGCCTTCCCTGCTGGTGGCGGTAACCGGCGTGGCCCTGACTGTCTATTCCCTGCGTTCGATGAAACGATCAGAAGATAATGATGCCAGGGAAGTCCGCGCTTTGATGCAATTTTCATTCGGATGGCAGCTATGCGCTGTGTTCGGGGGCTTTCTATTGCTTCATATTGCCGGACTGCCGCTGGGCTTCAATGCGATGGCCGTTTCATCCAGCATTTCTCATTTTGGATTATTTGCTGCCACGCAAGGCGGAATGTTTGGCGATGAGGCAGGCGCCTTGATCCCATTCATTTTCTCCATGCCTTTCCTTGTGCATCCGCTCGTCTTTTTCA
>SLRP01000223.1 GCA_007130845.1 Kiritimatiellia bacterium
GCGGGCAATAAAGCGGTCTCGAGAATCCACCTGCACCTTGAATTCTCCTGCACGAATCTCGTTTTTTCCATGCAGCCACAGGCTTACGGCGGAATGTGCACGCGTTAATGATGCGGATTTCGCCAGCGGTGTTCGGCGCAATTTTTCTCCAATCCATGACAAAAAATCCAAACACACGGACTTAAAACGGGCTGAAAACGCCATAACCATTAACCATTGTCCTTCATGATACGTCTAGGAGAGGCGCATGTGAAATCTGTGGTTTTCGCTAATACCTCTCCCGATTTGCCGGGCTCACCGTTTCACCCTTACTTGATGTACGGACACATCACAGACTGTAACCGCACGGAATAGTGCATGATCTTAACATCAAATTCTGGATTCGCAAGCGACTCAGCTTGTGGATAGATAGGAAGGCGGCCGCGCCATACTCGAATATACACTCAATGAAGTCACTGTGATCAATATCAACCCCATACCCAGAATTTGCGGACCCTCCAGGATTTGATTCAATATGATCACCCCGAATAGAGACGCGGTGACCGGTTCGACCATTGCTACAATCGAGGCCACAGCCGGAGCAGTCCGGTTCAGGCCGATGATATAAAAAATAAACGACAATCCCGCCCCGAACACTCCCAGCCCAGCGAACAGCGGCCAATCCGGCGTATTCAGTGCGGCAGCCATCTGTCCGGAATCGCCTGGCCATATCAGGAGGATGCAGAGTACCGCAAACGCTATTGATAGAATCGCCTGAGGGCTGCCGTGTAACCCCGCATACTTGAAGCTGAAAATGAATAACGCGTATGACATCCCTGAAAGCAGGCCGGCGCCTGCACCAATAGCCGTTACGCCGCTCGCACCGATATCGTAAATCTGTGTAAGCAAAACAATACCAGCCATAACCACCGCAATGGCAGCCCACTTCAACGCGGTAGAACTCTCCAGCTTTAATGCGAACGATACCAGATACACAAACACCGGAGCGCAGTACATCAGCGTCGCCGCAACCGCAACGCTGCCGTGCGCTATGCTCATGAAATAGAATGAGAAGTTGCCCGCTACTCCGATGCCGGCAATGGCTGACCAGAACCATAATCGGCCGCTTAACAGCCCGCTGCCGCGCGGACGCAGCGACAGCCAGGCGAGGACGAACAGCAGTCCGATCGCGCCCCGGTAGAATGAAACCACAAACGCGTCCCAGCCGTCGGCCATGAGAATACCGCCGATCCCTCCGGATAACCCCCAGAAAAGAGCCGCCAGAGCCACCAGAGCTGTACTTGCACCCGCCATTTGGTGTCCCTTTGTCATTATATCTTTGACTCTGTTCCAGACTGTGAGGTCTCTTCGCTAGGCGATACTACATTCATAAACTTGCTGGCAGCGCATGCGTTCAGGAGCTCTGTAAAGCGCCGCTTGGAAAGCTTTTGGCACGGTGCTTTCTTTTTTCCGCGCATCGATGTACCGCTCACAGAGCAAGAATGCATGAAAAGTCATCATCTCTTTACAGCTTTAATAAAGATATATCCGCATTCCCCGGGCGGCAGCCGCCTTGGTGTCCTCGAATAAACACCCCGAAAACATCGTTCGTAGAACCGCCTCATAAAATTGTGCAATCCCTGCCATGGAATACGACTGACAATTCCGTGTATCCTGAACGGAGTCCATGCCATGAAACTCCATAATCTGGTCAAACGCAAAGGAAAGAACCCAAAACAGTCCACCACTTCGAATCCTGCAGTTTCAATACGGCTTATCCATTCTTCAGGAGAATACAAATGGGCTTGCTGCATGCGGCGGTTCATCGAATCCATGTAACGGCGTCCCAATGAGCGCAATCCGACACCATTCAAGATCCTGGCCAGCCAGTAGGAATATTCGTAACTGTTGGTGCACACGGATGCATAAAACGTGCCGCCGCTGGACAGTACACGGTTGATTTCACGCAATGCATCATCCAGCCCGGGATCAATGGAAAGCAGGCTTGCATTGGAAAACGCGGTATTGAACTGTTTGTCATCGAAAGGCAGAGATGTTGCACTGCAGGCGATCATTTCCTTGTAAATCGATTGAGCCTTTGTTCCGGCTCTATTGATATCTTCTTCCGATATGTCAATACCGGTCATTGGTTCGGTTTCACCCAGAACTTCAGCCAGCATTACCCCGTACTCGCCGTCGCTGCAGCCCACGTCCAGCGCAGGGGGGCGTGTCTCGACTCCGGCAGTTTCAAATGCCCGCAAATGGAATGCATTGAAAAAGACCGCCATTGGCTTGAAAAAATAATGATGGGCGGAAATCGTCAGCGGATCATCGCCGGATACCTCCATAACCTTGTCATCACTCTGGCTGTCTGAATGCATTGGCATGGGACTATACCTGACCAGACTCTCCTGTACAGCCTCGATGGACATGCGGGCTTCTCAACCCAAGATTGCGGCGGTTACATATCCCTTCCGTCCGCTCCCGCGCCTGCCTTTGCACCCGCCTTCCCGCGGCGTTTCTGCCCGGATCGCCTCGACCCGGAATCGCGGGGGGTAAATGCCGCATCGTTCCGGCGCATGCGTGGATTGTGTCGGCTCCGGCGGCCCCAACCCCGCCCTCCGGCAGGAATTGGACGCGCATCCGAACCGCGCGCATCACGAGCGGCATCGGAATGAAAACGATGCGAGTTGTCAACGGGAATCGACTTACGAATAGTTCGCTCGATGCTGCGTAACGCATCGCGCTCGCGGGCGCTGCAGAAGGCAACTGCGTCGCCATCGGCGCCGGCTCGCGCCGTGCGCCCTATTCGATGCACGTATGTTTCCGGCTCCTCAGGCAGATCATAGTTCACCACATGCGTGATCCCGTCCACGTCAATTCCGCGAGCGGCAATGTCCGTGGCGACCAGGGCGCGAATTCGTCCGGCCTTGAACCTTTGCAAAGCCGCGGTGCGGTTGTGCTGTGATTTTTTGCCGTGGATGGCAGAGGATCTGATGCGCGCAGCGTCCAGCTTCCGAACCACCTTGTCTGCGCCATGCTTGGTGCGGGTAAAGACCAGCACCCGGGCCATGTCATGCGAAGCTATCAATTCTATAAGCAACTCCGCCTTGTTCTCACGATCTACGAACATCAGTTTCTGATCGATACGCGACACGGTCGGCTGTTCCGGATCGACTGTAATGCGCACAGGCTTATGCAGAAGGTCGCGTGCGAGATCTTCCACCACGGGAGGCATGGTCGCGGAAAAAAACAAAGAGTGCCGCTTGACCGGAAGTCGGCCTATGATATTTTTGATATCCGGGATGAATCCCATATCGAGCATGCGGTCGGCCTCGTCGAGGACAAACAGCTCGATCCGGGACAAATGCACGTACCCCTGCTGGATCAAATCCAACAGGCGCCCAGGAGTCGCAACCAGGACATCTACACCCCGGCGCAAGGCCTTTACTTGCGGTTGCTGGCCGACGCCGCCGAAAATGACGGTGTGTGATATGTTCAAATACCGCCCGTAGGTCCTGATGCTATCGCCTATTTGAGCAGCCAGTTCTCGTGTAGGAGTCAGAATCAATGCGCGCGGATACCGCGATCCCCCGGGCCGCGGCGTGTTGGACAATTCCTGTAGAAGCGGTAGCGTGAAGGCGGCGGTCTTACCGGTGCCGGTTTGCGCACTGCCCAGCAGGTCTCGACCTTCCAGTAAATGAGGAATTGCCTGCTCCTGGATCGGTGTGGGATTTGTGTACCCTTCTTCAGCCACGGCACGCTGCAACGGCTCTATAAGGGAGGTGAATACATTCTTTTCATCCATATTGGATATCTTTCCTGTCATCGTCCGTTGTGTTCAATATCTCCACCTTCCGGACGTATAGGGAAAGAATATCCCGCGAGAATCGCGGTCATGGCCCGCATGCAGCGAGCCCATCAATGAAGGCACAATAGATCCTTTGCCTCTCATTGTCAAACAAAGATTCGAACAGGAAAGTTGGATAGTGACTTCTTTCTCCCTGACCCGATCCGCTCAATTATTTCTGTTAATATGTTCTGACCACCCCCTTTCCGCCTTTTCCAATGGGGCATTGCAGTTGATGTTTCAGCCAGGGATGAAGAATTCCGGCTTCAATTTTTCGCCTTGACACCCGGTCCGTTTTCGGGCATCTACCGCTCCTTCAATGATCTTCAACGTATCAGCTCTAACAGCGCAAGTTCCCGCCACAGTGCAAAAAGCGGTTTCCTATCCGTTAATAGCCGCTCTGGCTGTTTCGCTCTTTGGTTGCGGAGGGCCGGGCGAATCCCCAGGCGAACTCGGGACAATTGATCTAGACACAGTCGGTGCGCCGGAGGAGATCGCCGCCGGTTACTCCAAGGCGGTCGCAGAATACGGACCGGATATTTTGGCAATGCAGAAAGCGGTTCAGGAATGCTGGGCGGCGACGGACCTGGACGAGATGGAAGAGATGGAGTGCATGCTCCTCGAAAGCAGACTTAACAGAACGGTCAACGCACTGAACTCCTCACTCTCCAGTATCTGGCACGACTTGGACGATCCCGATTGGGCGCCGGATCCGTCAGCGCCAGCGGAACCCGACGGGCTGAGCGGTCTGGCCCTTTCCTTTCCTTCCGGCCCACAAGTCGGTCGACACCCCGCCATCGATGAAAAGGGCCTCGTGGCCCGCACCGCCGAAGCGGTTGACGACCATTCCGGCAGTGGCATGACGCCGGAGAAACTCGATCGCCTGGTTGGCATTATCGAGGAATGGCGCGGAGAGCCCGGAGGACAGCCTGCAGTGACACAGAAATAGCGGCACTCCACGGGCGGGCCAACACCAGGGTCAACTTCGCTGTACCGTGCCGAGCGTCTTCGGGTGGTGCGGCGTAGGCCTGCACGAATTGGCTGGGACTCCCGTCGTAGTTGTCGTAATCGTAATCGCTGTGCAGAGCCTCTTCCTCACGCAGTTCATGGCCCCGTGTCGCGCGAATGGGTCAGTCCCAGGATCTGATATAATAATTGGATTTAAGAGAGTTAGCAGATAATCAGGTGATTGCTGTGAACGCCTGAAAACGGTACATTGAGTGGCAATTCAAATGCAGATAATCACGCCATGAAAAATGGAATTTTGTTATTTCCGCTCATCACATTGTTACTGGCCTGCTGCCACTCCCCGGGAGATGATGCTGTGGTAATGACGGTAAATGGAACCATCCTTTCATCCGAAATGGGGGTTACTCTTTCTCACGAACATGTGATGGTGGACTGGATCGGGGCCGACAGTACGGGATACCACCGCTGGGATCGTACAGAAGTTGTTGAAAGGGTCCTTCCCTATTTTCAGGAAATTACGGGTCACGGGGTGCAAGCGTTTATCGACTTTACGCCCGCTTATCTTGGCCGCGACCCGTTTATTCTGCAGGAGCTGTCGCAGCGAACGGGGCTTCAGATCATCACCAATACCGGCTATTACGGTGCTGTGGAAAACCGGTTCATACCGGAGTACGCATACGAGGAGAGTGCTGAACAGCTTGCTAACCGATGGATTGATGAATTTGAAAACGGAATAGACGGAAGTGAGCTTCGCCCCGGGTTTATAAAAATTTCCGTGGCTTCCAACAAGCCTCTTTCAGAACTGCACGGCAAGATTGTGGAGGCTGCGGCAATTGCCCATCTCGAGACCGGGATGACCATTGCCTCCCATACAATTGGCGGCCGGCCTGCTGTTGAACAGGTTGAATTGCTGAAATCGCTCGGAATCTCACCCGAAGCCTGGATCTGGACGCATGCACAAAGCGGTTCGCTGGAAACAAACCTGTGGGCGGCACGGGAGGGGGCCTGGATTTCGCTGGATAATGTACACCACAACCCGCAACTCACGGCCGGTGAGAAGGGCAGCATTGAGTGGTACGCTGAAAGAATTACAGAACTGAAACAAGCCGGCCACATCGAACAAATCCTGATTTCGCACGATGCGGGTTGGTACAGTGTGGGCGAGCCAAACGGCGGAGATTTTCGCGGCTATACTGATCTGTTTGATTACCTGATCCCGGAACTTTTAAACAACGGGTTTACCGGTGAAGACGTGGAACAGCTTTTCATAAAAAATCCCCAGCGTGCATTTGAAATCCGGTTGAGAACGGCTGGAAAAGGAGAGATTGGGGGGCACGACCGCGACCGGGGTTGGAGGTCAGGCAGTAGCCTGGAACCGATACCGGGGAACGACTCACCCGATATCTCAACATCGAGCGGTATGCATCGCGATCCTTTCTGAAGCGGAATGGCACCTATGCGTCACGTGATAGATCTGTCCCGGTACCATATATCGGTTTACGCGCGCTATGACCCATCAAAACGCCTCTAAGACCCATTTATGACGCTTTAGATTGCGCAAGTCCTTGATGCTCTGGAATAACCTGTGGTCCGACCCCGCACGCGACTTGTTGGCCGATTCACTCTTTACTTGGCCGTCCGTTACCCAATGTCAATATTGATACGGTCCACGGTTGAGCGCGTCGCGTATCGCGGAAATGATCTTGGCAGGAATGAGGGTCAGATAGCATGAAAGGCGGTTAGAGCTCCGAAGATGCGGTAGTATTCTACCCATCAAGTTAAGCAGGCGCGGCCATGGTGGCCCGCCAAGCAACCGGAGGTAACCGCCATTTATTATGTTGGAATAGACTACCATAAACGCTACTCCGTTGTCTGCATCTTGGACGCGGAAGGTAAAAAGATCCTTATCGATCGAATAGAGCATGCATTTCCCGAAGAATTCGGCCGGATTCTGACGGACTACATGCCTTGTCAGGTCGGATTCGAATCCACACTAAACTGGGGGTGGCTGTATGATTTGCTCGAAGAGACCCCGGGCATCGAGCGCATCGTAATGGCCAATCCACTACATGCGTCCAGAATAAGGGTCAGTCCGCACATATTAACATTACCTCCTGCAGGTTGCGCCTGACCGGGTCATCTGGATCACGATAAGTTCGGACGGCCCGGCTAACATTGACTCGACTCCCCATCATCAATTGATCGTAAAAATATCGGCATCCCCCGCAAACCCATAATGTTAATATGTGCGGACTGACCCCGTCACGTCTCAAGCTTGCGATTTCCTTTCGTGGTCTACTCGCAGGGGACTTGCACCCCATTAGTTAGCGCCCATGCCGGGCGTACATCGGGTAGCCGGGGGCGTTTCGCCCCCAGCTCCCACACCACCGGGCATGCGGGTCCGCACCCGGCGGTTCATCTAACCGAAGCAAGCGCGACCCAACGCTGCTGAAAAGATACGAGGCCC
>SLRP01000094.1 GCA_007130845.1 Kiritimatiellia bacterium
CAGTCGGCGTGCATTGGCCCCGGCCGCACGTTTTTCCAGGCATCCGAGCTGATCGAGGTTGGCCCGCACAACAGGGAGATCCTTGCCGCTGCCCACCGTGCCCACGATGATATTGGGCAGAGTCACGGAAAAATACAGATCCCTGCCGCGCAACTCCGTGTGCACGATCCCCTGTGAACCCTCAACAATGTTCGCAGCATCCTGTCCCGTTGCCAGATACAACGCCAACAGCATGTTCGCGAAATGAGCGTTGGCCGTCCGGACTCCGCCCGCCAGCATTGTGCCGATAAGGTTCTTCTTGATATTCAGATCCACGATCTTTTCCGGGGCGGCCCTGAGATGGCGGCGGCACACCTTTTCCGGAACCAGCCCTTCGGCTATGACGTATTTTCCCCGGCCAAGGATTCCGTTCACCGCCGAAACCTTCTTGTCGGTACAGTAATTTCCGGAAACAGAAATATGAGAGAGTTCGGGAAATTCGCGCAGGATCCATGACAGAAACCGGTCCGCGGCCGCGGTGACCATGTTATGACCTGAGGCGTCCCCGGTTGTAAGCTCAATACGTATGTACAGAAGATTCCCCACCCACTGGACGTGCAGGTCATCCAGCCGGGCAAACCGGCTGGTCTCCCGAACAACCTTGTCTATTTCGTCACGCCGATCTTGTACCTGCATCCATACACGGCGGCATTCCCCGGCATCCGGCGCTTCAAGCAAAACGGATCTGGTCATCCGGTCATCCATGACCGTAGCCTTCAGACCGCCCGACAACACGGAAACCCTGGCGCCCCTGTTAGTCGAAGGCCATAGGGGAGATTCAAAAGTCGCCAGCGGAACCATGAACTCGCCCCTCACCTCAGGCCCGGCCATTAATACCGGCCCAACTGACTTCATGGGAATCTGCGCATATGTCCGTTCGTTATCCATTGTCATTAACGGATAAAATCAATCATGGCGCCCCCAGAGGCAAGCATATAATATCCAAAGAACGCGCCATTTTATCATCCCCCCCCTGACAATCCTAATCTTAATCGTAATCGTGCTCGTACTCAGATGGTAGGCGCCTCATGCTTCGACCACATCGACCCTCTTCCTCATAATCATAATCATAATCGTACTCCTAATCGTAATCGCACTCACTGCTCTCACTCAGCTTTATTTCCTGTCCCGGCCCAAACAAACCGCTCAATTTCCCATAACGTAACAAACGGCCTGGGTGTGGGATGGGTGATTACGATTAGGATTACGATTATGATTAAGATTGGGTTGTAAAAAAGGGGGGGGTATTCTGCAGAGGGAAGGGGGAGGCTGATTACGATTAGGATTAGGAGGAGGATTAGGAGGAGGATTAGGAAGGAGGGAGAGATTGTGGAGTACGAGTCAGGAGTAAGCAGAATGTTATATCAAGGTGGAGCGGACTGAAGGCTCAACCGCGCGCAAAAGATAACGCCCGCATCCCGGTGAGGGAATGCGGGCGTCTTGCAACTAATTGTCAGATTGCAGCTTTTTCAGCGCCTTTTCAATCAGTATTGAGGCGCTTCAAATTCCCGCTGTTGCGGCTGTTGCTGCTGCATTTGCTGTTGCTGAAGTTGCTGGAACTGCTGAATGAGTTGATCCTGCTCTTGAAGCATTTCCTCGGTACGCTCCTCGATATCAGTCATGACTTCCAGCATCGTTTCCTCTGCAACTTCACGTGCCTGCATGACTTCGGGATCCTGACTGGCTTCCTGCTCAATCGGTTGAAGCTCTTGCACCAGTTGCTGAAAACGCGAGAATTTCTGCTGGAACTCCTCGCTTTCATCAGGCGGTAGCGCCTGCGGATCTTCCACCGCGCGCAGTTCCTCTATCAATTCTTCGGTTTCCTCGATATCGCCGGCCCTCTCCGGAGCTATCTCCTTCATTCTGGCTTGAAGCTTATCCTCGAAGTCAGCCAGCGCGGCCACTACTTCCTGGGCCTCCATTGCCTGCTCCTGGATTTGAGAAAGCTGTTGGGATAGGGCTTCCAACTGCTGGCGAATCTGCATCATTTCGGCGGCTGGATCCTGTCCGGCTCCCGGCTGCTCCTGAGGAGGACCCATGGGAGGGGCCTCAAACTGAGGCTGTTCTTGCGGCTGTTCCGCCGGTGGTTGAGACGGCGGCGGTTGTTGTTCCGGCTCGCCCATAACGCCCTGCGCATGGGCGGCGGCCCCGCCAGCCGCTAAAATGGCGGCTGCTGCAGCGACCGTATTAATACGTTTAAACACTTCACACAACATGGATGATTCTCCTCTCCATTATCAGGTTCATTTTTCCTTTCTAATATGCCGAAAACCAATGCGGCACGGCATACAGATTATCAATATCCCATCGGAGTCTCTTCGGGCTCCTCAGGCAGATCTTCCTGTTCCACAGGCGGCATCACGCCGGGCATTTCCTGTTCAACAGGCTCTTCAGGGGGCGGAAATGCAGGTTCCTGGGTATCCGGAGCACAGGCCATCAGCGCGCCTCCCGCGAGGCCAACGGCCATCACTACGGCAAAAAAACGTGTCAGAATTCCACAGCTTTTTGCAACTTCAGCATGGGTCTTCATGTAAATATCCTCCTGTTTTTGGTTTGCTTTACCAGCTCCCATATTTATTCCGACAGCCTCATCCCCAATGTGTTCAGAATTAACCTTAAAAAGTTCTCCGAAAAGGGGTCAGTCCCCGGATCCAGGTATAAATAATCGCCTGGCGGCAAACAGCCCTAACCTGGATTATTCACCAACGCACGGGTTCTGACCTGTAACATGCTATGAATCAGGATATTACGGATACAACCACAGATGGCGCGGATTTCACGGATATTGGGGGTCAATTTACGTTGCGCTTCCATTGCAATTTGGCGTGCTTGAAGTTCAACAGCAACCAGTTCCGCACCCTCACTGTGCCACCCTATCCGTGTCATCAGTAAAATCCGTGGTTGAATCTCCTGCGCGTCGGCACTCCAATACGCCTCTGACTCAACCTTCATGAATAGGGCAGGCTAAACCAATCTTCCTTTGCGCCATCTCATTCACCTTTCTATAGGCGCGCCGACCAGATTACCCCATTCGGTCCAGCTGCCGTCGTAGTTGCTTACATTGTCCATGCCAAGGAGGTATTTCATGACGAACCAGGTATGGGCCGCCCTTTCCCCAATCCTGCAATACGCAATGGTATCCCTGCTGAAATCCACCCCTTTACCCCTGTAAAGCTCCGCCAGCTCGTCATACGACTTGAATGTGCCGTCCTCCCTGACGGCCTGCGACCATGGGATATTCACGGCTCCAGGTATGTGCCCGCCGCGCTGAGCGGTCTCCGACATGCCAGGAGGCGCGACAACTTCACCCGTGAATTCGGCGGGTGTACGCACGTCCACCAGGTTTATGTCCTGTTTGCCGAGATGAATAAAGATATCCTCCTTGAATGAACGTACGGACTTGTCGGGCTCAACGGCCTTGTAGTCCGCTGCGGGATATGAGGGAATCTCCTGCACGAGTTCCCGTCCCTCGGAAATCCACTTGGAACGACCGCCGTTCATGATGCGCAGTTTATCCTCTTCGTGACCGTAATACCTGAACTGCCACAACCCGTATGCAGCGAACCAGTTATTATTGTCTCCGTAAAACACAACAGTGGTGTCATTGGAAATCCCGTTGTCACGGCACAATTGCTCGAACTGTTCGAGGGTCAGAACATCACGCCTGATCTCGTCACATAATTGCGAGGTCCAGTTCAGGCCGACGGCTCCCCTGATGTGGCCATACTCATAGGCAATGGTATCCACATCCACTTCAACAAGTCTGACACCCTCATCCTGCCCGTGTGCCGACACCCACTCCGTGCTTACCAATATTTCCGGTCTGGCATGATCACCCATATGACAATCCTTGTCCTCTAATCTGAAACTAAATACACCTCAACGCCGTCAGAACCTAGTATTTCGGCATGGAGGGATCCACCTCGTCCGACCACGCTATTATGCCTCCGACAAGATTCTGAACCTTTTTAAAGCCTGCCTCGCGAAGGAATTTGACTGCCTGCGCGCTACGCGGTCCAACCCGGCAATGCGCCACTATATGCGCATCCCTGTCCAGTTCGCCCACGCGCTTTTCGACCTCGTTTGGAGGTATGAGAATCGCGTCAGGCAGATGGCAGATCTCGTATTCATGCGGTTCACGGACATCTATTATGGTTATCGGCTTCCCGCTTTCCAGCAGTGCCTTGAGCTCTTCCGCACGAATGAGTTCATCAGGCTCGAGATGCACCGTATCCTCTTCCGTGCCGATACCGCAGAATTGCTGATAATCGATCAGTTTATCCACTGTGGGATTTTGACCGCATATCGGGCATTCGGGATCCTTCTGAAGCTTCAATTCCCTGAACGACATGTTAAGCGCATTGTACAGGAGCAGGCGGCCGATAAGCGGCTCGCCGATTCCAAGGATAAGTTTTACCGCCTCGTTGGCCTGAACAACACCGATCATGCCGCGAAGAATGCCAAGGACCCCGCCCTCGGCGCAGCTGGGCACAAGGCCGGGAGGCGGGGGCTCTGGATAAAGACAACGATAGCACGGTCCCTTCTCGGCCCAGAACACCGATGCCTGACCTTCGAACCGGAAGATGCTGCCATAGGCATTGGGCTTGCCCAGCAGAACACATGCGTCATTGACCAGATAACGCGTTGGAAAATTGTCGGTGCCGTCGATCACGACATCATATGGCTCGAGAATGCCCATAGCATTGTCAGAGGACAGATATGTTTCGTATGTCTCCACTTCAACATACGGGTTTATCTCCTGGATCCCTTCCCTGGCTGAATCAAGTTTCGGGCGACCGACATCGGCCGTGGTGTGGATGATCTGGCGCTGAAGATTCGTGTAGTCGACCACATCGAAATCAACCAGGCCGATCTTTCCGATACCCGCAGCCGCGAGATACAACGATACCGGAGATCCCAGGCCGCCAGTCCCAATTACAAGAACACTTGAGTTTTTAAGCTTCTTCTGACCGGTTACAGCCACCTCGGGTATTATCAAATGCCGGCTGTACCGCTCAATCTCCTCCTTGGAGAGGGTAACACCGTCCTGCGATTCACCCTTGACCCTAGCAGCCGTATTCTCCCCTGATGCACCGCCGCCCGCCACCGCCGGCACTATCGTGATAACATCGCCATCCCTGACCTCCGTCTCGTTTTTCCTGAGATAGCGTATGTCATCATCGTTGACATACACATTCACAAAGTTACGGAGCGAGCCGTTATCGTTGAAAAGATGCGTCTTCAACTCGGGATAGGTCTCCGAAAGCCTGCCAAGCACTTCTCCCACCGTGTTGCCGTCCAACTCCACGGTATCCCTATTGCCGGCATACTGCCGCAAAGCGGTTGGAATCTGTACGCTGATTGCCATATCAGTCTTCTCCTTCAGTCTTCTATGTTGATGTCTTCTTCCATGAAACCGGACCGGTCATGATCAAGAACCCATGAGGCGGCCCTGCCGGCCTTCCTGTCACGCACCGAAACTATAAGATACGAATACCATGGCCATGCGTGTTCAAGATCGAATGCCGACGGCTGCGCTTCCGCGTCCGGATGCGAGTGATAAAACCCGATTATATCCAGCCCGTCAGCACGAGCCGTTTTTTCCGTTGCAATAAAATCTTCGGGGCGAATCAAAAAACGGTTTCGCTGCGCTTCCTCCTCGCGGGCGTTATCAACCGGCAAAACCCGGCTCACCCGCTTCACGCCCTCCTCGTCGGCCCTGCCGACCAGAAAGCCGCAGCACTCGTTGGGGTATGAGCCCTCACCCTTACCACGGACAAAATCCAGATCCGACCGTTTGATATTAATCACCCTCATCCCTGTCCTTCCAGAAATCCATATCCAGATATTTGTGGCCGCTGTCGCAGAAGACCACAACAATAACTCCGGATGAAAGCCCCCGCGCCGTCTCAAGAGCGGCCACCATTCCGGCGCCGGCCGACAGTCCTATCAACAACCCTTCCTCCCTGGCAAGCCGTCTCACCATCGAATAGGCGTCCTCCGTACGTACCCATATATTTCTATCGGCAAGATTCGAGTCATAAATCGAAGGGACAAGCGACGAGGGCAGGTGCTTGAGCCCCTCGAGACCGTGCATAGGGGAATCCGGCTGAAACGAGATCAATTGAACCTTTGGGTTGAACTCCTTCAGCCGCCTGCCGGTTCCGACAAATGTGCCGCTGGTGCCCAGTCCTGTTATGAAATGAGTGATCTCCCCGCCGGTCTGCTCTATAAGCTCCACGGCTGTCCCGTTGTAATGCGCCTGCCAGTTGGCCGGGTTGTTGTACTGATCAGGATAAAAATACAAATCCGGTGATTCTTCATAAAGCCGAATGGCTTCTTCAATAGCCCCGTCAGACCCGTGCTGCGGATTGGTAAAGACCAGCTCCGCGCCATGAGCCTCCAGAATCTGCCGCCTTACCTGGCTGATATTGCTGGGAACACACAGGCATACCCGGTATCCCATGGTTGCCCCGATCATTGCATACGCAATGCCCGTGTTGCCGGAAGTGGCATCCAGAATAACCTTGCCACCGGTCAACTGCCCGGATTGTATTCCGTCCCGGATCATATTAAGCGCGGGACGGTCCTTGACCGATCCCCCAGGATTATACCACTCGGCCTTGGCCATAATGCGTACAGGCGCCACCTCCTCGGATATCCTTTTCAGGTCGAAAAGGGGAGTATTCCCAATATTATCCAGAATGGAACCCGAAGAACCCAGACTCCACTCGGATTGGTCAGCTTGTCTTGCGCCATAACCCATGATACTCATAACTTCCTGCAATCCAACTAATAATAAATATTCACCACCTTTAACACGGCAACCAGATCACAATACTCTATCACATCTATCAGGATATGTCAGTTTATGTGATTAAAAAATAAATACCCGGGTTTTCCAAGGCAAGTCCGCACTTCTATCCCGAATCCCGCCTCTTCCTCTTAATCTTACTCGTAATCGTAATCAGCCTCCACCCTCCCTCTGAAGAATACTTCTCCCCTGACTTTTCAATCCGTTAATATGGAACGAATAACAAAGGCAGGAGAGGGGGGATGATTAGGATTACGATTCAGTGCCATCCCATAGGCTGAGCGAGTTTTCTTGAGTAAGGTCGCCTGCAGGCGACACTCTTTTAATGAACCACCATCAAAGGAGTGTAATTATGCCTGCAAGGACGACCAAGGGTAATA
>SLRP01000246.1 GCA_007130845.1 Kiritimatiellia bacterium
TATTCTTTAGCAGGGTTTCATAATACTCGAAGAATGAAGCAGCCGTAGACTCGTCAGCGGGCTGGAATCCAGCAAAAATAACCGAGGCATCCGATGAATGTTTCCGGAATACTTCCGGAAACCGTTTAACTGAAACAATAACCCGCAACTCCGCCGGAATTCTTCCGGCTTCTATAATTTCATTAAGGGATTTTTCTGCGGGTTCACGGTCATGTTCATGCTCTATAAGCCGCATTATGCGTATGCGAGAGTTGCTCCATTCCCAGTTACGCATCAGGAGATGAGCCAGAATGAGCATTAATGAACCATTCTCCTGTCCACGCCACCAGATATCGATGCGTTTCTCGTCCGCTGGAGAAGGCACCCCTCTATCAAGCAGGCATACTGCACTCATTCCAATTTTTCTGGCATCATCAAGATGCCGCATAAACGGCATGACACGGTCAGGATCGCTGGGCCATCCCATCATAACTATATTGGGCTTGATAGGGCCTATGGAATGGGCCTGAAGCAGCAGGCGCACACCCTCATCGAAGTCCTCGGACACCACGACTTCGGGGAATACATTGAGATCATTTTCATTAACAAATGATTTCAAACGTTCGAGAGCTGATCTGCGCTGCTCAAGCATCCTGTCAAGCGATCCTGTTATCAACTGCGCAACCGAGACAATGCCTCTTCCAGCCTCCAGCCATACACCAAACAGGATCAGGTTCAAACGGGTTTCCGGTTTTCCGGAAAGCACCAGAATTGTTGGCCGCCAGTTCTTGGGATGTGGATGGAAGAATCGAAGGCGAAGCAGGTTCTTGCTCAGGTGTGAATACAGAAAACCGCGCCGGGCGTCTCCGAATGTAGTCAAATATATTCTACGGCTCATGTACCCGTAAACGAGGCCTATCATCAACACGGCTGAAACAGCTGCCGTCAAGTCAACCAGCCACATAACCGCAAGACAGCCTACAGCGCCGGCAAAAGCAGTACTCCAATGAAAATATCTGAATCCGGGTCGGAATGACGGGTTCATTCCAAAAGCCTCTACGAACGCGGCAACATTTATTATTCCGTATGTGGCCAGGAAAAACATGGTTACTACCCGCGCAACTGAATTGAATGCATTGCCGGCATCATCCGCGGTCGCCCACCAAAGTACAGCCAGAGTAAGCCCAAATGTCACCAGGATAGCCCGTTTCGGCTCATCGCCCTTGCTCGAGCCGGCAGCAAGAAATGTCAATGGCCGCAGAATGCGGTCCCTGGCTATGGCCTGAATAACCCGTGGAGAGGCGACAAACGACCCAAGTGCACTGGATAAGGACGCGGCACACATGCCCGCAACAACAAGAAACCCGGCTCCAAACAAGGCGCTTTGAACCAGTGAATAGTAGGGTTGGGCAATGAGTGTTTCCCTTGGGGTAGATCCGCCGAACAGAATAATCTGAAGCGCATATATAACGAAACCCGCCGCAATGGCTGCCAGCGTCCCGCGGACCAGAGACCGGGAAGGGTTTTTCAAATCTCCCGACATATTGATGCCGGCCATGATTCCTGTTACTGCAGGGAAATAAATCGCGAACAACATCCAGAAACCATAGTCAGTATCATATCTGCTTTCCCAGTTTTCATTGAACAATCCGGGATCAAAATTGATGGCTGCCCCTCCTAGAAAAACAATAATGGATACTCCCAGGGCCCCCATGACTACAAATTGTGCGGATAAGGCCCATCTCACGCCGATATAATTCAACACGAAGAGCGCAAAAGCGGCAACCAGGCACAGTAACCGGAGGTGCGGAGCCAATGCCGGCATATTTTGAACCACAGCCTCGCCGAATCCCAGAATATAGAATGGAACAGACAAGGCCTGCGCAATAAACAACGCAAGACCTATGGCACCCCCGAACTCGGGACCAAGCGACCGCGAAATCATGTAGTAGGCTCCGCCCCCATGCACAGGCGTGTTGGTGGAAATTGCGGCAACGGAAAGAGCAGTAAGTATCACCAGTGTTTCCGCAGTGAGCAAAATCAACAATGCGCCTGAAACTCCGGCCTGTCCGACGACAAAGTTCGCCCTGACAAACATGATGATGCCGAGAATAGCCAGGATCGATGGTGTAAAAACACCTGAGAAAGTTCCGAGTTCATTTCGGGAGGATGATCCGTTCAAGTGGGCCTCTCTTCCTTCATGTGTCCAGCTTACAGGGCCTCTTTATCACGGCGCCTCTCGGACCATTCGACAAGCCGGATGCAGATTTCATAGAGGATGATCAACGGGACGGCCATTACCAGCTGCGTAAATATATCCGGCGGAGTCAATATCATGCAGACCAACATGAGTATGACAATCACATACCGCCTGCGCTCTCGCAATTGGGCCGCGGACAGCACTCCCAGGCGACCCAATATCAATACAACCACCGGCATTTGAAACGCCAGACCAAACGCCAACAGCAGCTGAATAGTGAATGCGACATAACTCGTGACCTGGGGAGCCGGCTGCACACCAAGCCATTCGTGCAATCCAAACATCATTCTAAGCGCAACTGGAAGGGTTACGAAATAGCCCAGCAGAACGCCCACAGCGAACAGTGCGACAGCAAACCCTGAAGAGCGCTTTACTGTCTGACGCTCACGCTCCGTAAGTCCCGGAAAGATAAATCCACCTATGAAATATACCAGGAACGGCGCGCTGAGAAGCAATCCGCTCCACAACCCTATTCGAAGCGTAACCGTGAATGCCCCGGTAACCTCTATAGACTGGAGAAAGGCGTCAGGATGACGGACAACCTGGGCAAGCGGAGCCTTCAGAACTCCGAATATCCACGGGACCAGAGGCAGCGCAATCCCCGTACCTATGGCGAGCGCTATAGCGGAACGGATCAGGGTGAGGCGAAGATCCTCCAGGTGCTCAAGAAAAGGCTTGGCCTCCGACATTCCGGAGGCATGGTCATTCAGTGCTTTCATCTTTGTATACTTCTTCGTCTTCAGGGGAGTTATCTTCAGGATCCGAGCCGGAACCGGAAGGCTCGGGCTCCGGAGATGCGGGTTTCCTGGGCACTGATCCGGAAAGTTTTCCGGTCGGCTTGGGAGGATCATCCGCGGCGTGCATTATCTCATCACCGACCTCCCGTGCAGCCCGCCTGAATTCCTCCAAAGTTCTACCGATGGTTCTGGCCATCCGGGGCAGGTTCTTAGACCCGAACAGAAGTAAAATCACCAGCATTACGAGGAGGATTTCACCGCCACTCGGCGTTCCTACTATACCCGCCGGCATAAGCACATACATGTTAGTCTCCCTGCTATAAAGTCCTCATCCGGCACCATCCCCCCGCCATACTCCGCCACATGCCGGAACAATGAGATCATAACAAACGAGAATGGAAGTGAAACAAAGGAATATAACGCCTCACCCGGCGAAGGAAACAGAAGCAGCTTCCTTTTACATTCATTTTGAATGCAGCCAAAACAGCACTCTGAATCAATCAGTATGAGATCACGAATTCAGCCCTGCGATTGTAACGCCAGGCCGATTCGTCATGACCATCAACCGCCGGCCTTTCAAAACCGAAGCTCTTTGTTTGAAGGCGGTCACTCTCAATACCAAGTCCGATAAGATATGCCCGGGCCGCCAAGGCACGGCGCTCGCCAAGTGCGAGGTTGTATTCTCGGCTGCCGCGTTCATCGCAATGCCCTTCAACAATAAGGTCAACCTGCGGATTCTGCCTGAGATAATCGGCCACGGATTCCAGTTTGGCGCGTTCCGCAGCATCAATCTGAGCGCTGTCGTACGCATAGTATACCGGCTCGAATTGTCCCTCTAGATACTGATCACCGGCAAATCTTTCCCCCAACGGCTGTCCGTATATATCCGTGGCCCCGACGCCCCTCACTGGCGACACGCCGTCAGCGTCCGCCGGATCGCGAGTACGACAACCTGCCACCAGCATTGCGCTCATCAACATCACTACCGAAACTTGAATCCAATATTTTTTTTCAGACATACTCGCCTCACACTTTCCTGATGCTGGGTTGAATTGTTAAGTCTATCTTACGAAACGGAAACGCCATTCAATCAGGCGACCACGCAGGTGAATACCAATCGCCACTCTCATTGATCAAACGTACAGGCGGATCGCCCATTGTGTCAAGAACATACAGTGTATACCGGTTGTTCTGCCTTCGGCTGCAAACAATGTGACGGCCGTTGGGCGCCCACGACGGGTCATCCCAGTCTGTGGCGCCGGAAGAAATCTGGCGCACTTCCCGGGTTTCCGGATCAATCACGCACACATGATAAGTCCCGTCGATGAAGCTGCTATAGGTAATCAAGCCGTTCGGACCCCAATCCGGTGCGACGTTGACGCGTCCCCTGCTGGTCAGCCTCTCCGGCCTTCCCCCGTCTCTGGAGATAATATAGAGTTGAGGGCGGCCGGTCTGATCAGACACATATACTATACGCCTGCCATCAGGCGACCATGAAGGGCTGGCTTCAGCGGCATTCGGAGTATTGGTAAGGCGCGTTAACCGACCGCTGCGCAGGTTCCGGATATACAATTCAGGGTTACCGTCTTTCGAAAGAATCAATGCTACATCGCGGCCATCCGGGGAAATGGCCGCGGCAGTATTCAGACCCGGGAAATTTGCTACAACCTCCCGCCGCCCGGTCGGAAGATCGATTCGAAAGATATCAGGAAAACGCTGTAGATAACCGGTATAGACAATCTGTTTTCCATCCGGGCTCCATCTCGGTCGTACGCTTATGGCCTCATCATTCGTGAGCTGGATTATATTTCCTCCATCGGCATCGCTTATATACAATTCCTTATGGCCTGTGGGAGTGCCGACCATGACAATACGTGTCGATGCTATACCCTTATGGCCGGTAACCGCCTCCACGATATCGTCTGCGACACGATGAGCCAGTCTCCGGGCTTCTTCAGCACTCCTGTCATAGGACTGGGACATGAAACTCCTTCCCGAAGCAGCTGCCAGAACCCGGCACTCGACCACCAAAGCACCCCGGCGTTGTTGAACCGATCCCATAACCCGCACTTCGCTCGCGCCCGGCCGGCCGATTGTGAACCATCCGGAACGGCTCAGGTTATTTTGCAGGGTCCGCTGGAACTCCCTGGATGCGGGATCGGAAGACACAGTCATTCCTGCAAGGTCTATGGATGTCTTCTCACCGGCGGGCTTGGTTATCCGTATCTGAGCTTCGGCCTCTCCCGGGGCCATATTAAGCGCCATGATCAACGGAAGTATCACGGTTGTATATCGACGTTTACAGAGCAGAAATTTCATGGTCAATCTTTTCAGCTTTATTACACCAGCATTATCATGTTTGCAAGTATCCTGCACAACAATATGATTTATATTCAAAATTGCCCGCGCATCCCCAAAGGATACAATGTCTTCAATGTGGAGTGTATCACGCTCGAAGCTAAGAGAAAAGAAGCGGCGTCTCAGCGCACACCTTCGAGCTCAAAATGGATGTCCACATCATAATGCGCACCACGAATCTGATCGGGAAGCGGTGGCAAACGGGACACCGAATTGACAGCCCTCATAACGGATTCATCCATGACGCTATTACCGGAAGGGCGTGTCAGATCACGCCTTGTGATCCTTCCATCTCTCTCAACCCGAACCCTTACCGTTACGGTAGTACCTGCAGATACGGCACCCGGTTGAGCCCAGGCGTCGTGAAACGTCTGGAATGCCATCCGGTGCCACGCATCGGAAGTCGGCCCCGAATCGGTCCGACTGACAGGGACTTCCTCCGCAAGTCTTTGGCGTATTTCGTCTGCGCTCAATCGAGTAGAAGGCTCTGAGGGCTGTTCCCGTCTCACCCGGCGGGTACTTCTCTCAACAGGAGTCCTTTGAGGCCTGGTCTGCTCGGGTATCTCCGGGGGAGCGGGAGGCGGTTCAGGGGCTGTTTCCTGCTCAGGCGGGGATGGCTCAGGCCCGGGTGCAACCTGTACTTCCTGCATCGGTATATTTTCCAAACTGACAAAAGACACCATCTCTCTGGGCTGACGCCGAAAAAGCCGGTCGCTTATGAACGACGACAGTATGAAGACAGCCACCACTATTACATGAATGAAGGCTGTTTTTACAAAAATATGTCTGAATCTCTGATTCACTTGTCATCTGCCTGTTTCCGGCTGTGTAACCAACCCCATACGAACTATTTGAGCCTCGTGAAGGATCCGCATGATTTCGGCTACCCTGCCATAGGAAATTTCCTCATCGGCCCTGACGAGAACTATAACTCCGGGATCCGCCCTTCCCAGCGTATTCATTTCCCTGGCCAGTTCCTCCACCGTCACAGGATGATCATCCAGGTACAAATCACCTTCAATATCAAGGCTTATGGTGCGGGTAAGTTCCTGATCAAGGTCAGCGGCTTCTCCATGGGGCAGATTCACGGGGATGCCCTGCTCAATCAAGGGAAATGTAATTATGAATGTAATCAGTAATATGAAAGTCAAATCCATAAGCGGGGTCATGTTTATTTCGCTGATTTCCCGCAAGGTGGATTTACTGAAGCGTCGGCTCATCCTTTATCTACTCCCAAATTCAATCGGACTTGGTGAAAGCGGTTTGGAGAGCCGCCATGAATTCCTGTGAGAAATTGTCCATTTGGACCTGTATCTCGCGTATATTCTGGGTCAATAAATTGTACCCTATGGCGGACGGCAGAGCCACAAGAAGGCCTACAACTGTCGTCAATAATGCACCCGCTATGCCTGGCGCCACAGCTGAAAGAGTTGCGGCTCCGGCAACAGCCATTCCACTGAACGAGTCCATTACACCCCAAACCGTTCCAAGAAGGCCAAGAAACGGGCTGGCGCTCACAGCGGTTGCCAGAACTCCCATCTGACGTTCCAAAACAAGCGATTCATCCGAAACATTACGATCGGTGACATTGCGTACCGACTCTATCTGTTGATGGCTCAACTGAAGTTCAGACGAACTCAAATCTCCGGCGAATAAATCGTCGGTATCAACTCCGCCAGTCTCAAGCTGCCCCCCAATAGCCAGGCATCCTTTCTCATAAACTCGATACAACGGGCTTTCATCGAATTTATGACGCTTGAGAAACAAGGTCACCGGATGACCCTGCCTCCTATATGTAGTCATAAACTGCGATGATGTATCCCTGGCACGCTTCAATTCGATATACTTTGTAATCATTATGGTCCACACATAAATGGACCCCGCAAACAA
>SLRP01000135.1 GCA_007130845.1 Kiritimatiellia bacterium
GGCTTTCTCCCCCGCCTTTCCTTGGTGTTTTCTCTCCGCTCTACGACTACGGCGACGACTACGGTAAACGATTTGAATTTCTTAATCGTAATCTGTAATCGTCGGCGTAATCGTCAACCGATCCTTACCGGGTTCATATTCATAAGATTATTGACAGAATCGATTGAAGCCTTTTGCTCTCTCAGACATCATATATACCCCAAATGGGCAATCTGTGTATTGTGTTTCGTGCCTGATAGCCGCGGTGCCGGTTGAAACGCCGCGGCCTTGTCAGAAAAGGAAATGGACTGCGCCGGCAAAGCGTTCTGGATCCCATCAACCTGTTTCTATTCGCCGGTATTATCCTCTTCACCAAGCAGCAGTTTACGGGCAAGGTTGATCTGTTTGGAGGTCCCGATCAGCAGGACAATGTCTCCGGGAAGAAGTTCTTCTTCCGGTCCGGGATTCACTATGGATTGGTCGGACCGCTCAATGGCTACTGCGCTGGCGCCCGAACGCGTACGCAATTGAGTTTCATTCAACAACATTCCGGCTGCTGGTGAAGTTTTTTCGATACGAATCCGTTCAAGCTCCGCCCTGCTCAGCATGACAGATAAATCCGCGTGCCGATTATCGCGGACCATGGATTGGGTGTCTTCTTCCAGGGTTTCGTACAGGACCCCCTGAATGCGGGAATAGATAAGAATAAGATGCCGCCATGAAAGCCATGCTATAAATACGACTATTATAACCATGAGAACCAACAGATTCCAGGGCGGCAGAAAAGCCGAGCTGAGGGCAAGCGTGACAACCGCCAGCAGTATTATTCCCGCTATCAGTACCGCATTGGCTATCATGTTTTCCGAGGATGTTTTACGCGGTCCAGTCGGGACATTTGCAGCGCTTATTTCGCCTACCAGCATTCCTATGGCGCGTATTTTCCTTATGGTTGCGACATAAAACGGGAGGGCGATAATACCCGCAGTAAGCCAATAAATAGTGCGCACGATTTCCTCATCGAAAGGCAGCTGGGGAATCCAGTCAGGCGTGGCCCTGACCAGATATGCGGCTATCAGAAAAATACCGGAAATCATGATTACATTGAGAAACATCTGCAGGATCCATTTACGGGCAAGGCGCATCCCCAGACTGCTGCTGCGCTCGGACAGGCGGGTTACCCAGAGATGATAAACATGTAGGGTTTCACTCAATCTGCGTGGAGTTATCCGTTCAATGCCGCGGATTATTGCGTCGCTGTGACGCGCCAGGTATGGCGTCAATGGGATCGTTATGGCCGCCACTGATACGGCAATGGGGTAAAGAAACTCGCTTACTACGCCAAGTGCCATGCCTACCGTGGCAATGATGAATGAGAGCTCTCCCACTGGAATCATGATTGTGCCTATGCGAAGGCTTGTCCTGGCATCATTGCCTGCCAGAAAGGTGCCGAGGGTGAAGATGAATATTTTTCCTGCAATAGCAACAGCAGCAATGATGAGGATGGGAGTTGCATATGCCGCCAACAGCCCGGGTTGAATCAGCATCCCTATGGTGACAAAGAAGACGGCACTGAACATGTCGCGAATCGGCTCGGTAAGCACCTTGATTTTGACTATTTCCCTGGTTTCGCCGACAATTGTTCCTATTAAGAACGCGCCGAGTACCATGCTGTGACCAAGGTTAACGGCAATGAATGTTACGCCGAAACAAAGCCCGAGCACCGTTATCAACAACATTTCATCGTTTCTGAAGCGGGCCACGTAACGAATAAGCCATGGTACAATCACAAATCCCAGGACCAGAACCATCGTCACAAATATCACTATGCGCCCGATTGCCACCGCCCCATCGCTCAAGTGCACTGCGCCGGTGACGGCCAGGCCGGTAAGCACGGCGATGAGAGTCATGCCCAGTGAATCCTCGATAATCTGGATTCCGAATATTCTTTGGGCGAACGGCGCCTTCATCAGGTTCATGTCTGAAAGGGTCTTTATGATGATTGTGGTGGAGGTTATGGAAAGCATCGCCCCCAGAAAGAGGCTGTCCATTGTAGACCAGCCCAATAGCCGGCCTATAGTGAAACCGGCGGCGAGCATGAAGGAGAATTCCAGGACGGATGCGATTACAGCAGTTGCCCCCACCTGGCGGAGTGTACGTACGCTGAACTGCATGCCCAGGCTGAAAATCAGGAATATAATGCCGATATCGGCGAGGGTCCGAATCGTATCTTCCTCCTGGATGACTGGAAATATAGGCATGTGTGGGCCTATTAGAAATCCAGCAAGGATGTATCCGAGTACGACCGGCTGATTAAAGCGGTGAAAGAGGACCGTGACCAGTCCGGCCACAATCATTACAACCGCCATATCCTGTATGAACTGAACTGCGTACATGGTGCGGTGAAATAAATCTCGCGTTCTTGCTTGATTTAGCTTCACAAAATATATGTCGGCAAGACTTTTTTTCCATTGGCGTGGATTGCTTCTTTCGACAGGCAGAGGCGGGCAGGGAGTCAATCCCGGGTCTGCAGGAGCGCGCGGCACTGCACACTATCCATCTGTGGTGGAAAAAGAACCAAGCGTTCCGGGACGGCATATGCTATAATTCCATGGGAGACAGATATGCCGTTCAAGAATAGACAAGAGGCAGCCGAAAAACTGGCGGATATCCTATCGGAACACTACCAGGGTAGTAATCCGCTGGTTTTGGGTATTCCCAGGGGCGGAGTGATAATGGCAGACATAATCGCCAGGTCACTCGGCGGCGAAATGGACATCGTGCTGGTGCGAAAGCTTCGAGATCCCTATCAGGAAGAGGTGGCGATAGGATCCGTGGACGAGTCCGGGTCGGTACATTTGAACCGTCATGGGGAGAGGCTGGCCGAGGATGCATATCTTGAAGAGGAAATCAGTCGTCAGATTGAGGTCTTAAGAGATCGCAGACGGCAATATACCCCAGTGCGGCCCCCCATCGAACCCAAGGGAAGGAATGTCATCATTGTGGATGATGGCCTTGCAACTGGTTCCACCATGCTGGCAGCATTACAGGCTGTGCGTAAACGAGATCCTTCAGAGTTGTGTGCCGCAGCGGCGGTTGCGCCCCCGGACACGGTTGCAAGCGTGGAAGAGAAGGCAGACCGAGTAGTGTGTCTTGAGACCCCCGG
Organism: Kiritimatiellia bacterium; assembly: GCA_007130845.1. Taxonomy (GTDB): domain Bacteria; phylum Verrucomicrobiota; class Kiritimatiellia; order SLAD01; family SLAD01; genus SLRP01. The sequence goes on from SLRP01000135.1 coordinate 3,143, forward strand.
CATGTTCATGGCGGTCGGCCAGTTTTTCATGGATTTCGACCAGGTACCGGACGAAGAAGCTGTTCGGATTTTGAAGAAGTGGGGATGATGATCCGCAGGATGGCTGCCGTGTTTCAGCGCATGGAATTTTGCGGGTTTTCCATTATGTTCACCCTGTCTTCTAAGTGAGGGTTCCAACTCCCCTGTCATGAGAGCGATCCATATCATTCTTGGGGTCGTATTTTGATGACGTCCCGAATCGGGATTCTGATATCAGTGAACCCTCGAAACGTCTCAGGTCCCGCGGCCATGCTGAAGCATAGTCACGAAGGATACCGCGCGACTCATCAAGGCTGCTGCTATGCGAAAGCCGTGCGCCATGGTCTTTATTGCAGGGAAACCCCTTTATGTACCACAAGAGATGTTTTCTGGTCAGAACAGCGCTGAGCTGGTTGTCACCGTAATGTTCTTCGTGATAGGAGAGATGGCGCATGACAACATCCAGCCATTCCTCCATTGTAGGATCCGCTGGTTGTCCATCCAGTATTTCCTTGAATATCCAGGGATTACCTAGGGCACCGCGGCTGATCATGACTGCGTCGCAACTGGTGATTTCCCGCATCCGGAGCGCAGATCGTATGCCGGTGATATCGCCGTTTCCCACGGCAACGATAGGTCGAACGGCCGACTCGCGCGCATGCTGAATCCCCGTTTGAATGCCTTTAAGATCAACGGGCGTGTCGTATTTTTCGTCACGGCTTCTGCCGTGTACAGTAACCATGTCGACCCCCTCACGGGCAATGCGTTCGGCGGTATCTCCGACATTTATGTGTTTTCTGAAAAACCCCAGTCTGAACTTCGCCGAGAGAGGCTTTGAAGTTGCGTTCCTTGCGCGCCTGACGGTTTCAGTAAGCCGATCGGGATCGCGCAGCATTGCGCTGCCGCTGCCGGAGGCAACGACCTTGCGTACCGGACACCCGATATTAATGTCTATGGTGTCGAATGGCTGCCTGTCCAGAAACTCAACGGCATTTTCCACCAGGTCCGGGGTCGGGCCGGTGACCTGCACGCCCAGCACATCCTCGTCAGAATGGCGTGCCAGCATGTCCAGGGTCCTCTTGTTCCGGCGGTAAACGGCAATGGATGATAGCATTTCGACGTATGTCAATCCTGCCCCCAGCTCCCGGCAGATGCGGCGGAACGGGATATCACTTACTCCTGCCAACGGCGCCAGGATAACCCGGTTACGCAGGCTGGTCGTTCCTATTTGCAGTGGTTTACCAAAAAAATTCATATACGGGAGTTTTCAAGATACATACGATGTTTAATCAGGAGATAGGTAGCACAGTTTGACATATTTCGAAAGCACGGCGTTCCGGGATATCCCTGGAGATGCCTTAACCCGGTAATTGCAAGGATAGGATATGAAGACAAGGTCCCTCTTGGCGGCAGCGACCATGGTTTTTATTGTTTCCGGAACTCTGATGGTTTCATCCGCCGATTCACGACTGGGTCTGGGAGTGCATTACTGGCGCACGGTAAAGTCAGTCCCGGACGGCGAAATCAGCCGGGACGGCATGTCATGGTATGTCACGTATCAGCGGCGGTTCATGCCTCTGCTGAAATGGCAGGCGGACTTAGAAATCCTGCCAAGGGAATTCGCCGGCTCGGACAAGGAGGTGTTTGCGCCGCAACTGTATGCGGTAGTAGGCGGCTGGATTTACGGCGCTATCGGGGCCGGCATCCTGTACTCGGACGGCAGATTTGCGGACAGCCCTTTCTACAATGCACGCGCGGGGTTGGATTTGAAGCTGTTGCCACGAACAAGATTCGATCTGCACGTGAACTATCAATTTTCCGAATGGAGCGGCATCAACCGGGCCGACCGCGATTTCGACAGCGATGTCATCGCAGTCGGCCTGGCTGTGCGCATGGAGATCTGATCTACAGGTTGGGATTAACCTTGCCCCACTCGTTGAGGGAGGGGAGAACACCCATTTCGATCACCTCGTCACGCAGCTTTGCGAGATGCTGATATGACGCCTGCAGTTCGTAAAGCTCTTCCTCTGTGCCTTCGGGGATTGACCAGCTAAGACCTTCGGAACCAAGTTCGGTTTCCATAGCCATCATTATCTTTTCGAATCCCGCGGAGGCATCGTCCACATATACCCCGCTGGGCCACGGGTAGCCCTGGCCGTCCATCACGGCTTTCAGCATGAGGAGAGATTGATGGGCCGGGCTTTGGAACGAACTTCGTCCACGCAGCTGGATAATTCTTTTGCCGCCTTGCTTGACGCGCTCCAGGAGCTTCTCCCAGTCTTCCTCGGTGAGTTTATCCGTGCCGATTAGGTCGGTCAGAGGTGTGCCGGCGACCTTTGCGCGGCTCTGGAAGACTGCCATCATTTCACCGTGGCCTCCGTAGGTTCGACAGCCGGTGACATCGTCCTGCTCGACACCAAAATGCTGTGCAAGTGCGGTCTGAAGCCGGGTGCTGTCCAGCGCGGCCAAGGTGCCTATCTTTCCAGCAGCCAGCCCGGAATGTACAAGGGTTGTCAGTCCAGTGATGTCGGCCGGGTTGAAAATAATCACTCCGAAATTCAAGCCAGGGGCATATTCTCTGATATCCTTGCCAAGCTGGGCGGCGATTTCCGTATTCCCTTTCAGAAGATCCTCGCGGGTCATACCCTCCTTGCGAGGCGCGCCTCCGGAGGAGATCAGGTACTTGGCGTCAGACAGGGCTTCGCCTATGTCGGTCGTCCAGGTTACGCTTGCGCCGGGAAATGCGCAGTGATAGATCTCCTCTGCTGCCCCTTCAAGGCCTTTTTCGAAGGGGTCGTACATGCAGACGTTGGGAGTCAACTCCATGGTCAGGGCGCTCTGTGTCATGTTTGAACCGATAGCGCCTGCCGCGCCCAGAATTACCAGTTTGTCCTGTGTAATGTAACTCATGTCTTTATTATCCTCCAAATTACTGTTCATTAAGTAAACCGTGATCAGTATAGAGTTCTTACATCTCTGGTAAAGGGCAATTGAGGATATTCCTCTACATCTCGGGGATTCCTTATGCAGCGCCCAGGGTTTTCCTGATACATTGCAGTCTAATGGTCGGTAATGTCCCGGTTATCTTTTATCGTTGCACTTGACGTGCAGATCATGTGCTGATAATAAGCTCACCCCATGGGACAGAACTTAAGAGTAAGAGTTAAGCGGAAGGCCCGGTTGAGGCGCAAGAAAAGGCTGAAAGACCGCGCTCGAAATACATCCGTCAAGAAGGCTTCGCCCTCCGGGAAAGCGTGACGCAGCCGTTGATTGGATTCCGGCGGGAACTCCATTTTACGGGTAGCGCCGGGTATTGCGAAAAATTGCGATGCTGTAACAGGCAAGATATCATGTTGATATTGCCTGATAATGGCGTATTGCCTGTCAGTATCTGATAACTTCCGGATACAAGGGGATTATTCGGGATATTCATTTGTCGGGTGTCAACGGCGGCAAACCGCAGATATTGCCGGCGGCTTGGGGAACAGGTCGCGGATCATGGATATTGCGGGCTTCCGTATTTTAGATGGGGGGAGCAAATGAAGCAATTTTCTGAAATAAAGCGATTTTCACACAATCCTCTATATTTCCCGGGGATCCATTACGCCGTAATTGAATGCATGCAGAAAGGATAACGGTATGAAGGTTGTATTGGCATATTCCGGCGGTTTGGACACATCGGTAATCATACGGTGGCTGATTGATGAGTATGATGCCGAGGTAATAGCGTTCGCCGCTGATCTGGGCCAGGAAGAGGAGTTGTTAGGACTGAACGAAAAGGCGGCGAAAACAGGCGCCGCCAAAATCTATATAGATGATCTTCGCGAGGAATTTGCCCGGGATTTCGTGTTTCCAATGATGCGGGCGGGAGCCGTATACGAATCTGGATATCTGCTTGGTACATCCATTGCTCGGCCGCTGATATCCAAGCGAATGATTGAAATTGTAAGGGAGAACGATGCCGACGCTATCAGCCATGGGGCTACAGGCAAAGGCAACGACCAGGTCAGATTTGAGATTGCTGCGTATGCCCTGGAACCCGGGATACATGTGATCGCTCCATGGCGTGAATGGAGTTTCAAGTCCCGCACGGATTTGATCAACTACGCAAGCAAACACGGCATCCCTGTGCCGGTGACTGCTCAGAAACCGTACAGCATGGATCGCAACCTGCTGCATATCAGTTATGAAGGAGGAGTGCTTGAGGATCCATGGGTTGAGCCTCCCGAGGATATGTTCAAATTAACGGTATCTCCGGAAAATGCTCCGGATGAAGCCGAGGAAGTGACAATAGATTTCGAGGCCGGCGACGCAGTGGCTGTTAACGGTAAGCGGATGAGTCCTCTGGAGGTTATGCAGGCATTGAATTTACTGGGCGGGAAACACGGTATAGGCAGGGTCGATATCGTGGAGAACCGCTTCGTAGGGATGAAAAGCCGCGGAGTATATGAAACGCCGGGCGGAACAATTCTGTACAAGGGCCGCGAAGCTGTTGAACAGCTTGCCATGGATCGCGAGGTCTTGCATCTGCGCAACTCCCTCGTGCCCCAATACGCATCGCTGGTATACAACGGATTCTGGTTTGCGCCGGAGCGCGAGATGTTGCAGAAGGCAATGGACGAGGCCGCCTCGGGTGTTACGGGGACCGCACGCCTCAAGCTGTACAAGGGGAATTGCACGGTTGTCGGACGGAAAGCTCAAAAATCTCTGTATGACCAGGAAATTTCAACATTTGAGGCCGATGACGCTTACGATCAGAAGGATGCGGAAGGCTTTATCAAATTGAATTCCTTGCGCCTTCGCATCAGGGCTGCAAATCTTAAGAAGTAAAAAGAAATGCCGGTTTCCTTGCATGGTTGCAGGGCATCTGTCTTATCCGCCGGTATGCGGAGTTCTTCGTGGCAGCCTGACGCGTTTGTAACCGTCCGGGTTGATTGAGCCGGGACAGAGCAACTGAAACCGTGAAATCATAGATTATGAATTTGCCCATACAGGAGTTTCATTACAAGAATGGTGAGCTGTTTGCCGAGGACATTCCGGTAAGAGAGCTGGCAAGGCGGTTTGGAACGCCGTTGTACGTGTACAGCCGGTCGCATCTTCGCAGGCAATACCATATGCTGAAATCCGCGCTGCAGTCGATCAATCCGGACATGTACTTCGCGGTAAAATCGAACTCCAATCTTGCCGTGATCAATGTGCTGGCGAATGAGGGAGCCGGCGCGGATGTTGTTTCGGGAGGCGAATTGTTCAGGGCCCGCTGTGCCGGGGTGAAACCTTCAAAAATAGTTTTCGCGGGCGTTGGAAAGACGAGTGAAGAAATTTCGTATGCCCTGGAGGAGGATATCCGGTTTTTTACGGTGGAGTCCGAACCGGAGCTTGAGCGTATTTCGCAGCATGCTGAAGAGTTGGGCCGTGTGGGGCGCATAGCCATACGGGTGAATCCCGATGTCGATCCCAAGACCCATAGATTCACAAGCACTGGAAAATCCGAAAATAAATTCGGGGTGGATCTCGGACGTGCTGAGAAGGCGTATGAGAAGGCCGCGCGTCTGCCCAACCTGGAAATATGCGGTCTGCACATGCATCTGGGTTCCCCCATAATGTCCGTGCAGCCGTATGCCGAGGCCTTGGAGAAGGTAAGACCGCTGTGCCTGGAATTGAAGAAGAAATATCCTTCATTCAGGCATCTCGATCTGGGAGGGGGAATGGGTATTCCTTATAGCGCGGATCAGCAGTATCTTGACCCGCGGGATTTTGCCATGGCGGTATTGCCTTCCCTGAACGGGCTGGATATGTCGATCGGGCTGGAACCCGGCAGGTTTATTGCCGGAAATGCGGGTATTCTGGTTTCCAGGGTTCAATACGTTAAGGATAATCCGTTCAAGAAATTCATTATTGTCGACGCGGCCATGAATGACTTGATACGACCCGCTCTGTATGAAGCGCATCATGAGATAGTCCCGGTGCGCGAGACGGGAGAAACGGTTTTTGGAGACGTGGTGGGTCCGGTGTGTGAATCTGGAGATTTTCTGGCGGTTGACCGCGATTTGCCGGCCGTGGTTCAGGGCGATCTTCTTGCCGTGCTGAGCGCCGGGGCGTACGCGTTCGTCATGGCTTCCAATTACAACAGCCGGGGCCGCGCAGCGGAGGTCATGATTGATAACGGGCAGTCTCATGTCGTCCGCGAGCGTGAGTCCCGCGAGGACCTTGTGCGGGGTGAATCAATTCCGGAATGGACAAAGGGCTGAAGAAGTGGGGTAATAACGGGATTGATCGGTATAACCGCAAATGTGGTTTAATGTTGTAATGAGCAGGTAATAATTCCGAGGGAGTGTGCGATGTTTGAAGGATGTTATACCGCCTTGGTTACGCCGTTTACAAGTGACGGCGCCGTCGACTATGGCCGGCTGAGCGAGCTTGTCGATTCTCAGGTGGAGAGCGGAGTGGACGGCCTTGTGCCTGTAGGCACTACTGGCGAGTCACCCACCTTGAGCGTGAAGGAACATCATAGTGTCGTTGAATTCGTGATCAAGGCGGCCGACGGCCGGGTCAAGGTCATCGCAGGCACGGGAGGCAACTCTACGTCCGAAGCAATTGACCTCACCATTCACGCCAAAGAGGCCGGTGCGGATGGAACGCTTCAGGTAACGCCTTATTACAACAAGCCGAATCAGAAGGGGTTGATTCAGCATTTTTCCGCTGTGGCAGACATCGGCCTTCCGGTGGTTCTGTACAACATTCCCGGTCGAACTTCGCGTGAGATTTCATTTGAGACGGTTGTTGAACTGGCGGGTCACGATGGAATAGTGGCCGTCAAGGAGGCAGGGGGGGATGTGGACAGGGTAAGCCGATACGTCGGGGCATGTGATATTGAAATCCTGTCCGGTGACGACCCGTTGACCCTTCCCATGATGGCGGTGGGCGCCGTGGGTGTGATAAGCGTGGCAGGCAACATCATCCCCCGTGAAGTCACGGCCTTGGTCCATTCGGCTCTTGACGGCAACTGGGATGAGGCCCGCAGGCTTCACAGGGAATGGCATCCCCTGTTCGACGCGCTCTTCCTTGACACCAACCCGATCCCTGTAAAGGCCGCTCTTGCCATGGCCGGCCGCGTCGAAGAAGTCTACCGCCTGCCGCTTTGTCCGATGGATGCGGACAATAAGGAACGTTTGAGAAGTGTGATGAGAACACTCGGTATAATCTAGTATATGGTCAACATCGTAGTCATAGGCGCCTGTGGGCGCATGGGCAGGACAATCATACGTTGTCTGCTGAATCAATCCGTTCCGGGAGTCAGGTTGTCGGGGGCGGTGGATATTTCCGAGGCCATTGAACCGGGTATGGATGCAGGCTCGGCAAGCGGCTGTCCTGAGGCCGGTGTCAAAATCAGGCCGGATCTTGCCGGGGCGGTAACCGGCACAGATGTTTTGATTGATTTCAGTTTCCACAAGGGAACCGCTGAAAATGTCCATCGAGCCGCCGAGTTCGGCACGGCAATGGTGATTGGAACCACCGGATTAACTGACGCTGAGAAGTCGGACATTGAAACAGCTTCTGAAATCATTCCGATAGTGATGGCTCCAAACATGAGTCTCGGGGTGAACCTGCTGTTCCTGATGGTAGAACAGGCAGCCGCAGCCTTGAAGGACCGGGGATATGACGTGGAGATCATCGAGCGTCATCACCGCTACAAGAAGGATGCCCCGAGCGGGACAGCCTTGAGGCTGGGTGAAGCCGCGGCCGCCGGTCTGGGCTTGACCCTTTCCGAGGCCGAAGTGCACGGACGTGCGGGTGTAAACGAGACCGGCAGGGAGCCTGACAAGATTGGATTTCACGCCGTCCGAGCTGGCGACTTCGTGGGAGATCATACCGTGATATTCGCCGCCGATGGGGAATCTGTCGAGCTGTCCCACAGGGCAACCAGCCGGGATACATTTGCCCTGGGTGCTCTGCAAGCTGCAGCTTGGGTTTCCGGTCGGCCGGCGGGATTGTACTCAATGCGGGATGTGCTTGGGCTATGGAAGTAGGATTGAGCCTTGGCAGCAATATGGGCGATCGCCTCGCTCACATGAGAACCGCTCGCGACGAGATAAAGCAATGGGACGGGGTACGGCTTATTGCCCAGTCGCGGCTGTATGAAACAGAGCCGGTAGATGTGACCGAGGATATCCGCCACCTTGAGTTTCTCAATGCGGTGCTCATCGTGGAAAGCGATCGGTCGGCCGGACAGTGGATGGAAAACCTGCATCTTCTGGAATTCCGTATGGGACGTGTCCGCGGGGCGGATCGCAATGCCCCCAGGCCGATGGATGTGGACATACTTTACATCGATGATGAGTGCATTGATAGCGGGGGAATAATTGTACCGCATCCGAGATGGGCCAAGCGACGGTTTGTAGTCCAGCCGCTTTCAGAAGTAAGGCCTGAAATGATTCTTCCCGGCGCCGGGAAATGCGTCCGGGAAATCCTTGCCGGTTTGTCCGGGGAAAAGGTTTCCGTCTACCTGGATGATTGGTAGAAACGAAAGGAAAAGATGAAGTGGGTATCCTCACGCACTTTAAAGCAGTGCCGTGACACGGGTGTTGTCGGTACTTGACCGGTCATGGACATATGGTTAAAGTGAAAAGATTCTTTAAGGGGGAGTGTCAGGAGAAATAATATGCCTTCAAAGTCAGGTGCAGCGGAAAATATGGAAGTTAAGGAACAGGACCGCAACTCTCCATATGCGATTATATTTGAACTGGAAGGCGTGGCCATCGAGGCGCGCAAGGCCGAGTTTGATGTTCTTCAAAGCCTGTTGCGTGAACATGGCGTGGAAATTACACCCATTCATTTCTCCAGGAACTGTCTTAACACGACTCCCTCCAACTATCTTCCGGACCTGCTGGAGGCTCTTGGGGTTAAAAAGATATCCGCCGTCAAATTAGCGGAGGAAGTTGAAGGCGGAGTTGCATTGTATCTCTCGTCCGGCGATGCCGTATTTAACCCGTCTGTGAAGAAAATACTGGAGGCCGGCGCGAACCGAGGCATGGCCATGGCCATGATGACGACTGTAAAAGGGCCAACGCTTGACTCGCTCTCGGAGCGGTTCGGTTTTGATGAATGGGGCGTTCAGTCCTTTGAGTTCGAGCGTACTGACAGGACTTTTCCCCGTGCCGACTGCTGGTTGAGAATTGCCAAATCTCTTTCCAAGACTCCAAGGCAGTGCCTCGTAATCACGGGAAGCAGGGTGTCCGCCAAGGCGGCGTTGTCCGCCGGCATGCGTTGTGTGGTTGTTCCGGATGAATTCACCGTTTTTCAGGATTTCAGCGGGGCCGATGTAATATTGGACCTGGAATCAGAGTTCGATCCTGATGAGTTGCTGAACATGCTTTGTCCTCAGAATAAACCATTTTGAACGGATCCGTTATCCGCATGACTGTCCCGGAACATTCCGACCCATTGGAACGCCTTGTTGAAATCATGCGAATACTGCGTTCCGATCACGGATGTCCGTGGGATCGGGAACAAACCCTGGAATCTCTCAAGCCAAACCTGATTGAAGAAAGCTACGAAGTACTCGACGCTATTGACAGCGGGGATTCAGAAAAGCTTAAAGAGGAGCTTGGCGATCTTCTTCTTCAGGTTGTATTTCAGTCGCAATTATGTACTGAAAAAGGCTTGTTCAACTTCAAGGACGTTGCCGCCAGGATTGCCGATAAACTGGTGGTTAGGCATCCCCATGTATTTGGAGATACCAGCGTTAGCGGCACTGATGAAGTTCTTGAAAATTGGGAAAAAATCAAGCGTGATGAAAACAATAACGGCCCGCGTTCGATTACCGAAGGTATTCCGCGCCATCTCCCCGCTCTTCACAAGGCCGAGCAGGTGCAGAAACGCGTTGCCCGTGTTGGATTCGATTGGAGCAAGTCATCCGATGCCTTTAACAAGCTCGACGAGGAGATTGACGAACTGAAGGAGGCGGTATCAACCGGTAACAAGGATAGCGTTCAAAGTGAACTTGGGGATGTTCTTTTTACGGTGGTCAACATCGCGCGTCTTAATGGGTATCATGCCGAACAGGCGCTGAACGACACCGTCAACCGGTTTTCCAGCCGTTTCCGGTTGGTGGAAGACCGGGTGCATGCGCAGGGAAAATCACTTTCTGAATGCACCCTTGAAGAACTGGATTCGCACTGGAACGATGTAAAGGCGGAAGAGGGCTATGTGCAGCGGGGCGGCAGAGAAGTTTGAGGCCTCGGGTTTTAATTCAACCCTTGCGCCCTTAGGCTTCCCGTTTATTTCTTTTTATCCGGTCGCGGCCGTCGTTTATAGCGCCAGTCAATCTTCTTTCGGTCGAGATAACTCTCATATTCTTCAGGGCTTTTGAATCTGACTTTATAGGGTGAAGCAAAGAATTCACATGTTCCGATGGGCCACCCGTGATCCCTGCATATCTGAGGCCTGGTCTCATATTCCGTGCATAGGTGGTTATCGGCCAGAGACCTGCATTTCGTCCGGAATTCGACATGCCATTCATCGTCATGGTCAATGAATACATATATATTTTCGTGGAGGAGATACCAGCGTATGTCGTCGTATTCCCTCTTGGTTTTTGGCCGGTCAATCTCTATGGCGACATATCGGCAGCATTTTGCGCCGCATTCCAGACATGGCGGTGTATCATATGAATTCGGAGATTTCTTCTTAGTCATTCGCCCTCCCTTTATGTTCTCCAAAAACCACTATACTGATTAAATCATATGCTTCACTCTAAAAATGTTCGCAAAACTCAAATGAAACAGGTTTTATCTATCAGTATGAAAAAGAGACTACTATTGTTATGGGCATTATTGATTGCGTTTGCCGGAATGGCTGTCTTCTGGATGCTCCATGTGCCGTATAAACCCGAGCGTATGTATCGACTGGTGCCGCACAATGCAGAATTTGTAAGCACGCATATCGAGCTGGCGTCTCGCTGGGAGGATTTTTACGGCAACCCGGTCAGCAGGGGCCTGCTGGGTGCCATTGATGATGATCTGTTTGAATGGGGGGACGACGTTCATGATCCGGACTTCAATTACTGGATGGACAAACTGCTTGGTCGGAGAACCGTTTTTGCCTATATCCCCTCGACCGGTATGGGGGGAGCCCCGGCATGGATCGGTGTAAGTTGGCTCGGCGGAGAAGGCATAAAGCTCAGGTGGCTGCTTAAACGCGGGCGCATGGATGGGCTGACCAGACAGGATCGCCATGCCGGCGGGACATTCTGGCGAGTGGAGAGCGACCCTGAAGACAGTGAATATCTGTCCATAGCGATCGTGGAAGGGATGATCGTAGCAGCCTGGTCGGCAGATCCCGATGCCGTTAAATATGCCATGGATTCGTATGACGGCAGAATTCGCTCCATCGCGGACAATGAAGAGCCATATCTTGATTCACCCGGATGTTCGGATAATGCGCTCGATTGGGGATGGTATAACCCCGGCTATGTGGACACCGCATTCCTGCCCTTGTATTTTCAGTTTGAACGCATTGACAAGGAAGGCTTGATCGGTGCGTTGTCTGTGGCAGGCGATGATAATTGGTATGCCATGCCCGATGACGGCATTGAGCAACTGGGACAACTCATGGGCCCTCTGCCATTTATCGTGGCCGGTGCCCATCCGGATGGTTTTTGGGAGTTATGGAGTAAATTTGCCCCGTATTCATGGCAGGAATCTGCGGATCGTTATCTTCGCAACATACCGTTATCCGGGCCGGTAACACTTTCCGTAATGAGCGGAGAACACGGCGGCCGTCTTTTCGGTATCGGTGTTCCATCACTGCTGCTGGGCGCTTATGTGGGGGAAGACGATTCAGTGCTAGAGGCTGTAAAAAACACGCTTGACCATCTTAACGCTCGTTATCGCTGGGGGCTGGTTCCTCATATGTCCATGCGTGAAGGCCGGTCCCTGTATGTAATAGAAGGTACGGCTGATACCGCATATTCCAGGTTTCGTTTCAACGACCAGATCGCCTTTACTCTTCATGACGGCTGGTTTCTGGCGGCAAGTCACGCAGCGCCGCTGATGAAGCTGATGTCACGCTACGAAAATGTCGAGGCAGTGGTAAAGGCCGATGATGGACCATGGCGTGCAGGCTTGGAGAAGAGCGACGCTGCGGCGTACGGATGGATGGATCTTACGCGAGGCGCGACAGCCGTACGAGGTGCAATAATGGCCTATTCGGTCAAACTTCTATTTGATGATCCTGTGGAAACGCAGGATACAAGGCAGCGTTTGAATGATATCATCGCCTGGGTCAACGCGTTTGAACCAATGCTGCGCATGCATCTGTGGCTTGAAGGGGACGGCGAAAAAACCACGGTTAGGTTTGAGCTGGGATCATGACGGTGTGCCTGTAATGACAGGCTGTTAATCGCAGGAGATCGTCTGAAATAAAATCGGAACGTCTATACGAAAGGTTTGCAGTTGCCCTGGCTACAGGTTTTGGCTTGGGGTTAAGTCCGGTTATGCCGGGAACCGTCGGCAGCATATGGGGGGTTGCCATAGTGCTGCCGCTGTCCGTCTTGTCTACATCGGCCTATGTTGCCTGGACCTTTCTATTGACGCTTCTGGCGATCCCCGTATGCGGTATGGCTGAAAAATCACTTCGGAAGAAGGATGACCGCCGCATAGTGGCTGATGAATTCATGACGTTTCCCATTTGCATGATAGGGCTTCCAGTCAGTCTGGAGTTCTGGTGGGTGCTGCCTATGGCATTTGTGACGAATCGTTTTTTCGATATAGTCAAATTTCCTCCCGCCAGGCAGTTGGAGCAAGTGGAGGGCGGAGCCGGAATAGTGCTGGACGACGCAGCGGCAGCCGTGTACAGCCTTGTATTGAACCACGCTTTGTTCCGCGTGGTTCTGTGGCTGGATATACTGCCTTAACGGCTCATTATCCTAAAGTGGGGCACCTGTTGATGGTGTTGATCCCCGTGAATGGGGTGAGTGACGGGACTTGAACCCGCGGCCTCCAGGGCCACAACCTGGCGCTCTAACCAGCTGAGCTACACCCACCATCCTGCGCATTGCAATACTCTATATATACTCAATGTCGTCAATACGCAATGCCGAGGTTCATCCCGTAAATAAAACAGCGACCACCGGCACCTGTAATTCATTCAATATCCTCAATATCTTAACGTAACCGCTGGTTTAGCCGGTAAATCACATCCGCGAAACGCTGTTCCCCAATCCCTGTGTAACCCGCTCGAAATATCCGCCGCCTTTGAATTGTTAAAAATTTAACGTTAAATAATTGACAATATATTCCGGATTCTTTATTTTGCTTAAAGATAAGGAGCCGACTGTTTTATGTTTGAAATCAGTCAGAAGCTGCCGCGGCCGGTGGTGTATCGATTGCCTCAATATCTCACGCACGTGAGGGAGCTGAGACAGGACGGTCTTGAATGGATTTCCTCTCACAAATTGGCCGATGATCTTGGATTAACCAGCTCCACTGTCCGTCAGGACTTATCCAAACTCCATATGCATGGTGTTTCCAAGCGGGGTTATCGGATTGTTCAATTGGAGAAGGCATTAAGCGATGTCCTTGGGGCAGGGCGCGTCCATAATGCCGTAATCGTAGGTGCTGGTTATCTGGGAACTGCCCTGGCATTGCATGGAGGCTTGGCGGAGCAGGGATTCAAGATCTGCGGAATTTTCGATTCTGACCCAGAATTGATGGGTGCGGCTGTGGGTTCGCTTCGTGTTCAGTCCATGGAGACGTTGGATTACGTGGTTGGAACCAAATGCAAAGCGGAGATCGGCATAATTGCCGTCCCCGCCTCTTCGGCGCAATCGGTTGCCGATCTCCTGATAGACGCCGGTGTCCGCGGCCTGCTTAATCTGGCCTATACGCGGATACTGGTGCCTCCCGGCGTTGCTCTCATGGATGCGCGGATCATAGCAAATCTTCAACAGCTGGCTTATGTGATTCGGAACCGCAACGGCAAACCAGCCGTATCCAGCACCGGCAAGAGCTCCGGCAATCGCAAAAAACATCCTGCATCTAACAACCTTCCGGGGGGAATCAAACGTGACATCAAAATCTGAAAAAACACGTATTGCTACGGTCTGGCTGGATGGATGTTCCGGTTGTCACATGTCCTTTCTGGACATCGATGAACGGCTTCTGGAGATTGCTCATCTTATCGATCTGGTATACAGCCCTCTGGTAGATCACAAGGAATTTCCAGGGAATGTCGACGTTGCCTTCGTTGAAGGAGCCGTTACCAACGAAGACGACTATAACAAGATAAAACTCGTAAGGAATAATACAAAACTTCTGGTTGCTCTGGGTGACTGCGCGGTTACAGCCAATGTCCCCTCGATGCGCAACTTGTTTTCTCTGGACGAACTCTACGGGCGCGCCTACCTGGAAAACGTCAATACCCAGGCCCAGGTGCCCGATGAAAATATTCCGCCGCTTCGAAAGAGCACTCAGCCGGTGCACGAAGTGGTGGCGGTGGACCTGCACGTTCCGGGATGCCCGCCGAATCCAGACCACATTTTCTTTGTAGTAAGCGAGTTGCTGGCCGGACGCATTCCCGATCTAGGAAAGGTGGTGCGCTTTGGCTGATTTGAAAGATAGGAAAATGAGAAAGATCATCACAATAGACCCGGTGACCCGCATAGAAGGACACTCCAAGATAACCATCCACCTGAATGATAATGGCGACGTTGAAGATGCAAGGTTTCACGTTACGCAGTTCAGGGGCTTTGAGAAGTTCACCGAGGGCAGGCCGTACTACGAAATGCCTGCAATAACCGCTCGCATCTGCGGCATATGCCCAATCAGCCATCTGCTTGCTTCGGCAAAGGCGTGTGACGAGCTTCTTGCCGTGCGTATTCCTCCGGCGGCCGAACGGTTGCGCAGGATCCTGCACATGGGTCAGACAATCCAATCGCATGCCTTGAGTTTCTTCCATTTGAGCGCGCCGGACCTGTTGCTGGGAATGGACGCTGATCCTGCCAAACGTCATATACTCGGGCTTGCCGAAGCGCATCCCGATATAGCCCGGGACGGTGTGTGGCTGCGCATGTTCGGTCAGCAGGTCATCGAGTGGATGGCGGGTAGACGGGTGCATCCCGCATGGATCGTGCCTGGGGGAGTAGGCAGTCCTATCTCTGAAGAAGTCCGCGACAGGATTCTTGAAATGATCCCCCGCGGTCTGGATATCGCCGAACGGACCCTGGATATCTTCCGGGGAGTCATTGATCAGTTTCAAAGGGAGATCGATGTCTTTGCAAATTTCCCGTCGCTTTTCTTGGGCCTGACCACACGCGACGGCGGGCTGGAACTTTATGATGGAAATATACGGATAACCGACGAAACAGGCGGCATTGTCGCGGATCAATTGGATCCTTCGGAGTACAGGGCTTACGTGGGGGAAGCGGTAGAGCCGTGGAGCTATTTGAAAATGCCCTACTACATTCCTCGCGGATATCCAGACGGTATCTACCGTGTGGGTCCGCTGGCACGCCTTAATAATGCCGGTCATTGTGGCACACCGCGCGCCGATCAGGCTCTGGAGGATTTTCGCAAACTCTCGGACGGCGCAGTGTTGAGTTCGTTCCATTATCATTACGCACGGCTGATCGAGATCCTTTTCGCCTTGGAGAGGATGGAAGAATTGCTGAGTCATCCTGATATTTTGAGCGACCGTGTACGTGCTTTCGCTGAGCCGAATCTGGGCGAAGGCGTAGGAATCGCTGAGGCGCCGCGAGGGACGCTGATCCATCATTACCGGGTGAACGACGAAGGTCTGATCACATGGGCAAACCTTGTCATTGCCACCGGACACAACAACCTTGCCATGAACAGGGGGATCACGCAGGCCGCGAAGGAATTCGTGCATGGGACAAGCATTCAGGAAGGAGCACTTAACCGTGTGGAGGCGGTAATACGATGTTATGACCCATGTTTGAGCTGTTCCACGCATGCGCTTGGGAAAATGGATATTCAGCTCCAACTGATGGACCGGGAAGGAAATATCCTTGATGAAAAAGTCCGGTGACAAATGGATTACAGCGCATATCACCGCGGATCAGGATGGGTCCGCTGTATTTAATCCCCGCGAATACGGAGCGGCCGGGGAAGATGTACAAAGCCTTGTTATCGGATGGGGTAATGATTTGTTAAGCGATGACGGAGCGGGGCGGTGTGTAGCGCTCGGGATCCGGGAATGCGGGATTCCCGGTGTTGAGTCCCTGGATGTTCACCAGTTGACCCCCGAACTTGTTGACAGGATACGTTGTGTGAGTCGCGTGGTGTTCGTTGATGCTAAACCGTCGTATCAATGTCCCGGTGTGAGCATACAGCCTGTTTATTCGGAAAAACATGAAGGCGAATCTTCCATGCTCCCGCCCATAGGACATGTCGGTTCTCCGGAAGAACTATTGCGGCTTGCCGGTCTATTGTACGGAACTGAACCTGAAGCATGGCTGGTGGCCGTTCCCGCGGAAACCTTCGAGCCGGGCGGCCGCCTGTCCGACACAACGCTGTCGGCAGTCCGCGAGGCCGTGAATAAAATTCAAGCGCTGGTGAGCAATGAGAGGAGTGGAGTAAATGAACCATGATAATGACGGACCGCTTGCTCCTGAAAAAGTGGACGAAGTAATCGCCGGTTATCCCAACAAGACCGGCGACGTATTGAGTATTCTGGAATCCCTGCAGGAAATGCATCCGCTTAAGTATCTTCCGATGGAAACACTGGCTCTTGTTGCGCAGCGAAAAGGACTGGCACCCTCCCGCATTTTCAGCGTCGCCACTTTCTACTCCTTTTTCAATCTACGCCCGCAGGGGAGGCATACCATCATGGTTTGCCGCGGAACTGCGTGTCATACGCGTGGATCCAGCCTGTTGATGGCCGGATTGAGGTCGGAATCAGGAGCGGAATATGACAGCGGGGAAGAATCCTTCACCACGCCCGACAATGAGCTGACGGTACGCACCGTGGCCTGCTTCGGTCAATGTGCGTTGGCCCCGGTTGTTTCGGTAGACGACGATATTCATGGCCGAATGACAGACATGAAACTCAGGCGGCGAGTCAGGGAACTGATACGAAAAGAGCAGAACGATGAAAATTCGAAATCTTGACGCATTGAATGATATCCGGGAAACCGGGCTGAACAAATTGCTTCGGAATGGTCCCAGAATTGGAGTAGGCATGGGAACATGCGGGATAGGCAACGGGGCCCGTATGGTATACGAGGCGATGGAATCGGCGTTGAAGTCCAGGGGGGTCGAGGCTCAATTGGTACCGGTTGGATGCTTCGGATACTGCGCCGTGGAGCCTCTGGTAAACATATATATTCCCGGACAACCGCTCGTTATTCTCGCCGGTGTCACGCCGGACGACGCCGAATACATCGTAGAGGAGGTCGGAAAGGGCTGCGCCCCGGTTCGCAAGGCATTGTGCCGCGTTGAAGAGTGGGATCATCTCACCGGACAGGTTGAGTATGGACGCGGGCTCGGCGATATTCCCGTCTGGGACAAGATCCCGTTTTTTCAAGGACAGAAGAAGGTGGTTCTGCGCAACTGCGGTTTGATTAATCCGGAGGATATCGAGGAATACATTGCTGTCGGCGGATATTCCGCCCTGTGGGAGGCTCTTCAGAAACCCAATGTAGAGGATGTAATCGAGGAAGTCTCCAAATCCAAGTTGCGGGGCCGCGGCGGCGCGGGATATCCTGCCGGTGTTAAGTGGAGCCTGTTGAGAAAGGCCAAAGCAGATCTCAAATACATGATATGCAACGCCGATGAAGGCGATCCCGGCGCATACATGAACAGAAACGAGATTGAAAGCGACCCGCATATGTTGCTGGAAGGCATGCTTATCGGGGGTTATGCCACTGGCGCCTCGGAAGGCATAGTATATCTGCGTGCCGAATATCCGCTTGCTGTTCAGCGCCTCGAGAAAGCAGCGGAAGCCGCCAGGGAATCCGGCCTGCTGGGCAATGGAATACTGGGTACTTCGTTTTCATTCAATATGCACCTGGTGGAAGGCGCGGGAGCGTTTGTATGCGGGGAAGAAACCGCCATGATAGCCTCGCTGGAAGGCCGTGCCGGACGGCCCAGACCCAGACCGCCGTTTCCGGCCGAGTCGGGATTGTGGGGCAAACCCACCAATATCAACAACGTCGAAACGTGGTGTAATATCCCCGTCATAATAGCGCGCGGCGGCTCATGGTTCTCGGAAATCGGAACGAGGGGCAGCACCGGCACAAAGGTCTTCTCACTCGTAGGAAAGATTAAGAACACTGGTCTGGTGGAAATGCCTCTGGGATCACCATTGAAGAATATCATTTACGGCATCGGCGGCGGAAGCCCTGACGGAAAATATATCAAGGCCGTGCAAACCGGCGGACCCTCCGGTGGATGTATTCCTGCCCTCCATTTTGACACTCCTGTGGACTATGAGTCGCTCGGGGCGCTCGGGGCGATAATGGGTTCAGGCGGCATGGTCGTCATGGACGAGGACAATTGCATGGTGGACGTGGCACGGTATTTCCTGGAATTCACGCATTCCGAATCGTGCGGCAAATGCATCCCATGCAGGGTGGGGCTGGATGAAGCTGTACGTATCCTCAGGAGAATATGCGATGGTGAGGCGGATTCGTCCGATGTGGAAAAACTCGAGGAACTGGTCCCGATGATACGCGACATGTCTCTGTGCGGGCTTGGCCAGACCGCGCCAAACCCGGTCGTGACCACGCTCCGGTATTTCCGTGATGAATACGAAGAACATATTCGAACACGACGATGCAAGGCGGGCGTGTGCGAGAAGCTGTACCTTTCACCATGCGAAAATAGCTGTCCTCTCAACATGCGTATCCCTGCATTCCTGCAACTTCTAAAGGAAGACAGGCTGGAGGATGCCGCGGAGCTTGTCTGGCTGGACAACCCGTTGCCGGCTTCAACCGGCCGCATATGCCAGCATCCCTGTGAGAACCGCTGCCGGAGGGGCGACGAGGATTCTCCGGTCAATATGCGCGAGGTACACAGATATATAGCCGACACGGTTTTTTCGGGTGACCTGATCAACAACGTTAAGGACAGGCTTGTTAAGAAAAAGCGTCGGGATACAGGTAAGAGCATTGCCGTGGTGGGCGCGGGCCCGTCCGGTTTGACCGCGGCTTTCTATTTAACGATGCTCGGCCATGATGTAACCGTGTTCGAGGAAAGGGAGGAAGCCGGGGGCATGCTGAGGTACGCACTACCCGAATACCGGTTGCCCACCCGGATCATCGAGGAGGAGCTTGCCGTATTGGAACACGTCGGGGTAAAGTTCAAGTATAGCCGGGAGCTTGGCAGAGGCCTGTCACTGGACAGCCTTACGGGGGAATACGACACCGTGTTTCTGGCCACCGGAACATGGAACGAGACCAATGCGGGGATCAGCGGCGAGGACGCCCCGGATGTATGGCATGCCATAGCATTTCTGGAACAGGTCGCGCGTTCCCACCCGCCTGTCATAGGCGAACGCGTGGTAGTCGTCGGCGGAGGCAATGCCGCCATTGATTCAGCGCGCACAGCGATGCGGATGGGTGCAAAGGTGACAATAGCTTACCGGCGCGAACGCTCCGACATGCCCGCAATTGCCGAGGAGGTGGAAGATGCCGAGACCGAAGGCGCGGAGCTTGTTTTTCTGGCGTCTCCACAGCGGGTTGTGCTCGATGACCGCGGACGGGTAACCGGCATCGAGTTGCGCCGTACAAAACTCGGGGAGTTCGACCCGTCCGGACGCCGTACCCCTGTATCCACCAACGAGTTTTTTACCCTTGAATGCAATACGGTCATAATGGCAGTCGGTGAAAAACCGGAACCGGACCCGCTCAGGCGCGCCGGTATTCATGTAAGGGATA
>SLRP01000052.1 GCA_007130845.1 Kiritimatiellia bacterium
CATAAGAATCCAGAGGGGTGGAGGGATGAGCTTCATTATAGGACACCGTTGAAACTCGGCCATAGCGGGGATAAATGATTGTCTGCAGGAAATGGCCGTCAATCATCATGTAATCCCGTTCGGCAACGGGTGCCTCATGCAACATATCATAATACAGATCATGAAGCGGCCCTGGAACATGGGTATATTGCCTCGACAACCATTCCGGAGGAGTCATGCTCAACGCCAGCCATGAATCATCAACTGACCCGGTGGCCTGTTTGAACTTTTCAAGGTCATGTTCGAAATACTCCGCCACACGTTCCCGGAAAGCACGCGCGTTGGCAGGGACAGTGCGTATTCCCCGTATACCGCCGAGTCTGTGCCAGAAATGCGGTATATGATTCTCCTCCAGGAATGCGGCAAAAAACCGCGACAATTCCCGTGTATCGCCCTCCGGAGGCTCTATACTCCTGAAATGAAAGTGTCTGTCCAGATGCGCCCGGTTGAGGAATTCAATGTCCTGATTGTACTTGTACTCCAGAAATTTCTGATAAAGGGAATCGGTATTCGTCAGGTATTCCGGAATGAAATCCAGATCGGCCTCGTCCATTTCGCTTCGGACCGATCCGGAAACCATTATGGCAAAAGGATAGAGGATGCTAAGCCCTCCAGCTGTCAGAAAAGCAAAGATAAGGCCCATTACAAGGCGACCCCATACGGTTCTTCTTTCCATTTTGCTGATGATGGCCATTTGTATCCTCAGTTGTGGGGAGTATCAGCCGTTCTAAATTCCGATCGTGACAGCAATTTCATCTGATAGGCCGTGAAACCGATCAACAGTGCCCCAAGAAACCAGGCCATTGCGGTGCCGCGTCCATAGTTGAGATCCATGAATGTTGTAAAAAAGATCTCAAGTGACAGCGTAGTGGTCGCACCCATAGGCCCTCCTCCCGTCATTACCAGAATCATTTCCGCACCGCCCTTGAATGCACCAATTACCGCCCATATGAATTGAATAACGATCAGATACTTCATGCGCGGGAGCACGATATAACAGATCTTGTGCCACGTACTCGCGCCATCAATATCAGCTGCCTCATAAAGTTCATCCGGAATGCTTTTAAGAGCGGCAAGATAGAGAATACATCCCGGTCCCGAAGCAGCCCAGACATGAGGAAGCACTATGCACAGCATCGCCATCGATGGATCGCTCAACCATCCCTGCGGTTCGATATTGAATTGCCCTGTCAACGTGCCCACGCCCCAACCGGCTCCAGTTTCCCCCCAGATGAACCTGATGGTTATCAATATGGCTCCTGCACCCGCTGCCCATAAAGCAGCCTTGAAAATACGGGACATTTCATCCACACGGAAAGGCAGGTAGATCAGCATCCCCATGAATGACAGCCAGAATGCCGCAAGCATTATTTTCAGGATCGTGGCCGGAACCGGGCCCAATTCATTCAGGCTCATCAAAATTTGATTCAGCACGCCCTGACTTGTGGGTTCATAAAGCTGTTTCCACAGAAACATCACAACCAGACCGCTCAGAACGGCAGGGAGATAGAAAATGGTGCGATACGTATATTTCGCAATGTTTGTCGGGATCTCCTGCAAAAGGATGGCCAGCAATATCGGAGGCCAGAAACCCAATCCTATCGTCAACATCACGAAATAGAAGGTTTTGCCAAGGCCGGACCAGAATCTGTCGTCAAACAGAATATTTGCAAAATTATCTACGCCCACGAAAGTGCTGTCCAGAATCAGACGGTAATCCATGAAAGCCATGGATATTCCGCCGGCAAATAGAGGGATATACATCCAGCCCACTGTCAGCAGCAGCGCCGGCAGTATCAACGCATAACCCCAATGACGCGTATGCGCTCCGCTGCCCGAACCGCCGCCGGCTGCTGCCGACCGGCTGAAATAGTTCCATACTCGCTTCATGCTTATTGAAAAAACCAGGGCAATCACTATCAGAATGGCCCCGCCAGCGGCCCTGCGTTTACGCATAACATCTGCAGGGACATGTCCCAACACCTTCTGATTGAATTCATCCGCGGTTTCCGCGGACCATTTTTCAATCATGGCTACGGCTTTTTCGCGCGGCACCCCGCTGAAATCCGTGTATATGGCGCGGTTCACAGGCTCGGACATCCAGCGATATACGTTTTGAGTGTTTCTTCCGTACGGTTCCGGCACGCCGTGTTCAACCGCTTCCCTGTAAGCCTCCACCCATTCACTGCGGACCTGACCCAGAACCCGCTCATATCCGAACTTTTCGAGCAGATCGGGGTTCACAAATCTTCCGTATCCGTTTTCCACCATTGTCCTGGTGAATATTTCAAGCCCTTCCTTCCCGGTGCGAAACCATATGTACCGCATAACGGCCAGTTGTTGTTCCGGTGTGCCCCCCGCAAACACGCCAAGCATCATTGCGTTCAGCTCGGAGGACCGGGTACCGTCCGGACCCTTTGGAACAGGAGCAACGCCTACAAGCTGAGGATTGACCTGCGCCATGAACTTGTCGTCGAGATAGGAGAACATCATTCCAACCTGGCCCCTCGCCCATGGCAGCCACCCTCCCTGAGGATCCAAGGCGCAGGCCTGGTCAAATATTACGCCGTCCCGCTCAAACGGCTCTCGCACCAATCTCCAGAAATAGAGAATAGACTCAGCCGCTTCAGTGCTGTCGAAAGTCGCCCTCCATTCGCCATTTTCATCCTGCTCGACCGCACGGGCGTTATTGGACACGAAAAAGTTATACATGCTGTAGCTGATAGTCTGTCCGCTTGTGAAATACAGGCCGTATTGATTTTTTTCAGGAACACGCAAGGCACGCGCGTATTCCAGTAATTCTTCCCACGTATCCGGGCCGCGTTCCGGGTCAAGACCCGCTTCCATGAACAGATCGCGCCTATAAAAGAGGGCCTTTACCAGCACACTGGTGGGAATACTCCAGACGTGTTTTTCCCCGGTACCTGAGTGAAAATCCTCTCGAAAAACAACCGGCCAGACCCTGTCCGGCACACGATCCTTTATCAGCTCCACAGCCTTCTCTACCTCTTCAGGGGTCGGGTCGGATTTCCAGTCTCCATATCCATCCGTTTCCCGCACCGCGGGGTTGTCGCTGAGTATTCTGGCCAGTAGAGTTTCCATGGGCGCCAGAAATCCTTGGTCAAGGAATGTTGAAGACATTCTGAAATTGACATAAATGGCATGTGGAGGAATTCCCGCGGCTATAGCCATAAGCGGACCGCTGTCCATGGCCACCGTCCCGCCTATTTCCGGCATGACAAACGGCTCGATCCGGATCTCGGGATGTTTTTCCATGAAGCGTTTAATGATCAGACGGCCGATCTCGGCATTAATACCCCTGTCCGCTGCGGAAGGAACACCCTGAGCGCGAATGGAGACGGAGGATTCAGCGATTGCGTTGGCAACCTGAGCCGCCCAGAGAATTATTACAAGCGCCCAGAGAAGGACAGGTATGCGTAATGGAAAGAACTCACTTCCGGGAAACTTCATATTTTTCTTTCGGCAGACAATCCTTTACAGATGCCCGCCCTACTAAAACCATGAAACTGCCTGCATGCGGCTTATCGCTTCGCCATCCCCTGCACTTACTGTAATCGGGACATGGAAGGATTCGCACAACACCCAAGCAAGCGCCTTCACATGCGATATTCCATTTATATCCAACCGGATAAAATTTCAATTTGAATCGTGTCGCCCTGATCCGCAGGATGAGCGTATTGTGAGTGGAGCGGTAAATGCATGCACTGCAAAAACCGCATGGAGAGATACAGCGTACTCCTTAATCAACATCCGGAATTCGAATGCATCTGCCATGGAGGAGGCAGGCAGGGTTATTCAAGCACCTTCGAATCACCTGTAATATGGATTCGTACCGGCCGAGTGATCCGTAACATCGATAACCTCACGGACCTGGGGGGCAACATCCCGTATCGCTGTCTCAACGCCGTGCCGCATTGTAGCCTGTGATGCGGCGCAACCCTGACAACCGCCACCCATCTCTATGTACACATCGTCGTTCTCGATCTTGACAAGTTTTACAAAGCCTCCGTGCATTGCAAGAGCAGGGTTGATATGCTGCTCAAAAAGCTGTTCCACAATCTCCTCAATATTTTCGGAAGGCGGGCTATTCCTAACAACCTCCAGCGCAGCTTCGGAGATCGGCGGAGTGTTCCCCGACTCCAGCGGCTTTTTGATGGCCGGAAGCAGATCCTTCGCCATTTCTGGCCAAGGAGTAGGCACATTCTTGGAAAGTGTAATGCTGTTTCCCGATACCTTGACCCTTGTAATGCCCGGCACGGCAAATATGGAATCGACAAGGGGAGATCCCATTGATTCCTCGGGGTCCTTGAACATAAGAGTCCATTCCTCGATTATGTCCCGATTCACCATGAAACGGCACATGTTGGGATCGGGCAGCAGCTCTCCCGTAACTTTAAGTTGTTCTGTATTCTCCATACCGGCTATCTCCTTGATTACGACATACACTATAAAGGGATTTCAGGAACCATCAAGCCTGCGCGCAAAAAATGCTGAAAACATGCAATAAAACACCCGTATCAGAACCGCGATTTACCGGCTGAAGAGGAATACGGGGACATGGACCTTCCCCAGCTCGCGCCCTACATATCTCTTCGCCTCATGACCATGCACGCAATGGGATTATTGCCAGTTCTAAAGTGATCCAGCATGCTTATCAACAGAAAACCCGCAAGACACAATGCAAGAGATATCCAGAATACCCCCGAAGTTAAATCGGGCAGGACATTATTGTAGACAGCAGGCACAATATCCCCATGCCTGTCGATCCTGGTTTCAACAACCTCCTTGAAGGGCCATATACGCCTCAAGGAACCAAGCATGAAACCCACCAGAAGGGTTATAGTGATCTGATGGTAGTTTTTCAGGAGCCAGCTCAGAATCCTGGCGAAAAGCATAATTCCCGCAACCATACCTATAACCATGGGCATGATTCCGATCAAATCCATAGTCCTGATGGAATTTATCAAGAACTCATACTGTCCGAGGACCAACAGAATAAAAGCGCCGGATATTCCAGGAAGTATCATGGCCGTAATGGCAAGCGCACCGCTGTAGAAGAGGGTGAAAGGATCATGCGGCATATCCATGGGGATCAACCCCACCAAAGAGTATACAAACACAGCCCCCGCAGCCATAGCGGCCACCATGACCGCATTCCAGCGGACATGCATGCCGACCGCTATGACAGACGCTGCAATCAGCCCAAAAAAAAATGAAAACAACGGGACAGGATAATGATCAAGAAGCCAGCCGATAACATGCGCCAGACTTATGAAAGCCGCCAGCAACCCCGAACCAAGCGAGACCAGGAACTTCAAATTGACATGCTCAACGGCCTCTTGAATTCGCAGGCGTATCAACAACCCGAATAAGCGCAGGTTTACTGACTTGATCGTGTTTACAAGCTCCTCATACACCCCCAGTATGAATGCCATGGTTCCACCGGAAACTCCCGGGACAACATCGGCAGACCCCATAGCCGCTCCCGTAAAAATAAGATAGGCATATTCCCCGAGGCTCCTTTTCTTATTAGGCATCATGGCACCCATATAATGATTGAAGTATTTTCATCTTCATCGTATCAATAATCCTTGAATTATTCGATAATCAGTCAGTTTCACATACTTGCCTTCATAAGTTTTGCCGTGCGGACTCAAACTGACATCAGTCAATGTATGGAAAACTCCTTACATGGCCTGATGCTGGCGTATAACATGACCACTCAATCCCCCTGATGAAAACCAAGGCAAGCCGGCAGGAGCACACAAACGCGTACTTTTCCAGGGACTGCCGGATTTGAAGTCATTATTTGCGTCCGGCAACCCCTTTTTTTCGGTTTCGCATATGCCGCAGGATCATGGCGATAAAACGCAACGTGTCAAGGCCGGGTTTTATCATGCTCTTCTCATTATGATATATGGTCGACACACGCACCGAATCAATTCTAAAACCTCGGTCGGCAAGATACAATAGAATCTCAGACTCCGCGGCAAATCGTTGAGACTCCACTGAAAGAAACGGTAGAATATCGCCTCTGTACATTCGAAAACCACATTGTGTATCAGGGATATATTGTTTCATTATACGGCTGAGCATCCAGCTCATTACCGCATTAGTCCAACGACGAATTCGCGGCATATTTTCAATATCGGCCATCCGGTTTCCCAGAAGTATGGGGATTCCTGTGCGGCGGTAAGCATCTACAAATTTGGGTATTTCGTCAGGACGGTGTTGACCGTCGGCATCCATGGTAATGACCAGGTCGCACGCCTGATCGCGGGCATACTGGAAACCCGTCTTCAGCGCTTCACCCTTGCCCCGGTTATCTTTGTGGCGCAACACCACTGCGCCGGCCTCTTCGGCATATTCGGATGTCTTGTCGCGTGAACCGTCATCAACCACCAGAACATTGGGGCTGTATTCAAGGATGGACCGCACTGTCTGTCCGATATGACTCTGTTCCTTATATGCTGGAACAATGACGTATAAATTCGGGGAAATATTCTTTTCAGCCATCATGGGATTGCGCCTTCCATGAAGCCCGACACTGTAACTCACCCAGCGGCCTCCTCCCGCTGCAAACAAACGAGGGGCTATACGCTGAACAACCGGAGATGATTCAAATGAGCTCAGCCTGAAACTGTTTCAGCTTTAGCGTCGCGCACAGCCTGCAGCAACTCATCCGCCTTGTATGAGGACCGGACCATTGGCCCTGACATCACTGCGATGAAACCAAATTCCCGCGCCTTTTCCGCGTACGCGTCGAATTCACCTGGTTCCGGATACCTTTTTACGGGGGGATGATGGCGGGAAGGCTGTAAATACTGCCCAAGTGTAAGTATTCTACAGCCGGCATTCACCAAATCACGCATGGCCTTGTACAGTTCCTCCTCCGTCTCACCCATTCCCAGCATCAGGCCGGATTTCACGGCTATTCCGGGGTATCTTGACGCAACATACTCCAGCACCGCCAGGGACCGTCCATAGGAGGCTTGTGGCCGTATTACCGGCTGCAGGCGGCTTACGGTTTCAAGATTA
>SLRP01000080.1 GCA_007130845.1 Kiritimatiellia bacterium
CGCAGACGCCCCAGCGCAGAGTCGACCACCGCGCGCTTGTCCGCCGCAAACAGAATAAGGTCTCCGGATTGAATATCCATTTTCTCCGTCAATGCTGATTTCTCTTCCTCGGAAAAGAATTTGATGATTGGCGACTTCCAAGTTCCATCCTCCTGAACACGAATGTAAGCCAATCCCCCCAGCCCCGATTCCCTTGCGATAACCGTCCATTCGTCAACGACCCTTATGGGAACTGATCCGAGCGAGCGCGCATTTACAGCTTTTACAACACCGCCTGAGTTGATGACTTTTTTGAACACGTTGAAATCTGTTTCCTTGAAAACCGCACTCAAATCCACCAGCTCCATGCCGAAACGCATGTCGGGACGGTCGGTTCCAAATCTGTCCATGGCTTCATCATAGGTAAGGCGTTTTACAGGAAGCTCCATATTACGTAATCCCGACACGGCCATCACCTCATTACACATACCGTCTATGAGCTTGTATATATCCTCCGGATTGATAAATGACATCTCGATATCTATCTGTGTGAACTCAGGCTGCCTGTCTGCCCTGAGGTCCTCGTCTCTGAAGCAACGAGCGACCTGAAAGTATCGGTCTGCTCCCGCCACCATGAGCAACTGTTTATATTGCTGCGGCGCCTGCGGAAGGGCGTAGAATGTGCCCGGCATCACACGGCTGGGCACCAGGTAGTCGCGCGCTCCTTCAGGGGTGCTCTTGGAAAGGATGGGTGTTTCAATTTCCAGGAATTCATGCTCATCGAGATACCGCCGTATGGTCTGGGTAATTGCATGACGCTTTCTAAGATTATCTTGCATCCGCGGGCGCCGCAGATCCAGATAGCGGTATGTCAAACGCAAATCCTCGGAAACCTTGCCGGAAATCTTGTCATCAAGGGGAAATGGCGTTGTCATACTCTTATTGAAGATCTCGATCCGGTCACACCTCACCTCTATGGCCCCGGTAGGCAGCTTTTTATTTTCCATTTCAGGCGGACGGGCCTCCACAATCCCTTTTACCTGAATAACATATTCGCCGCGCGCGGTCCGGGCCATATCCCATCCCTCCTGGGAGTCACGTGGATCGAAAATGACCTGGGTCAATCCGTCCCGATCACGCAAATCAATGAAAATAACACCGCCATGATCCCGGACGGTATCCACCCATCCGCACAGCGCAACTTGTTCATTGATATTCTCCCTGCGCAATTCTCCGCATGTATGTGTTCGCATCATGATAAGCCGTATCCAGGAAATCCGGGCCCGAACCGGGCCCCTTGAATAAACATATATATCCCAAAAAAAACTTAGCGCATACTGTACCGAGTCGGGTTAAAATGCAAAGGAAGAATTCGAGGGAATAGTGCCTGTAAATTTGAAATATCGCATAACAGGACAGCATACGGCAGTATTTATATCTGACCGTTCACTGAGATCTGAACAGCACGGAACCCATATATTCCGTATCCAATTCGGATGGACTATCCATGAAGAAAAGGAAATTCAGCGACACGGACAGAAACGAAACGGGTGAAGACGATTCCAGAAAAACAGCTAGAATTGTCGAAGAAGCCGTACGATCGAAGCCTGGAATTGTCCATGCAAAGGTGGACGCCGGCAACGGGTCAGTGGTCTTCGATTACGATTCCGAAAGCCTTTCGGATCATGAAATAGCCGGGATTGCGAGGCAGATTGCGCCGGTCCTTCACGAGCACTTCGACAAATGCATTTTACGGATGGAAGGCCGCGCATGCGAGGCCTGCGCGCTCAAGCTGGAGCGTAAGGCCCAGCGTATTGAAGGAATACACCGGGCCACAGCCACCTTTCTCGGCGGAGTGATGAGTATAACCTTCGATCACAACAAGATCGATCAGGGCCAGATCGTGGAAAAGATCCGCGGCATCGGTGCGCCTGTCCATCCATATGAAGCCATGCCTGCAGAAGGATCATTTGCGACCATTGGAGAGCGCATTAAGCAAATGACCTCGTGGCGTAACATAGAAATACTGTTCTCGGCTTCAACACTGGTTTTCATGACCCTGGGCGCCATTACTTCGCGATACGGCATATTGCCGGTTCATCACAACTGGATGTATCTGATCGCTTATATCACAGGAGGGTATTTCGGCATACTGTCCAGCTATCGATCTCTCCGGCAATGGACCATTGATATAGACCTGTTGATGGTGCTGGCTGCTCTGGGCGCCGCATATGTCGGAGCGCCTTTCGAGGGTGCGATGCTGCTGTTCCTTTTCTCGCTGTCCAATGTACTCCAGGGTTTTGCCATAGATCGTACACGGAAGGCCATTACCTCGCTGATGAAGCTTAGGCCCGAGCAGGCCCTCGCCCGCCGCGACGGGGAAATAAGGGCGGTACCCGTTGAC
Source organism: Kiritimatiellia bacterium (assembly GCA_007130845.1). Classification (GTDB taxonomy): domain Bacteria; phylum Verrucomicrobiota; class Kiritimatiellia; order SLAD01; family SLAD01; genus SLRP01. The sequence goes on from SLRP01000080.1 coordinate 2,384, forward strand.
CGGCTTGATATTGGCGAAAGGATAATAATTCGTCCCGGGGACAGTATCCCCCTGGACGGCGTAATAGTGGAGGGAGAAAGCGAAATTGATCAATCCTCGCTTACAGGCGAATCAATGCCTGCTGGGAAGCGTCCCGGCGACACTGTTTTTGCCGCAACAATCAACCAGACAGGTTCGCTTGAGGTGCGGGTCACAAGGAATGCCAGGGATTCGGCGATAGCAAAATTGATACGCATGGTAGAGGAAGCTCAAAGCGAAAAATCCGAAACTCAGCGATTTCTCGAGCGATCTGAACAATACTACGCCATGGGTGTAATAGTCTTTACAATCTTGCTTGTCATTATTCCATTATGGGCAGGCACTGAAGATTTCCAGCGGATATTCTACAGGGCCATGACCGTCATGGTCGTAGCGTCCCCATGCGCTCTCATCATCAGCACGCCGGCATCCATATTGTCTGCTATAGGAGGCGCGGCTCGGCGCGGCATACTGTTCAAGGGAGGGGCATATATAGAACAGATGTCCCGCGTGAGCATAATCGCATTCGACAAGACGGGAACCCTTACGACAGGGCGGCCGCGGGTAACGGAAATACAAATGCCCGGCGAAGCGCCCAGAACACTCGACAAGCTCGACGAAAACAGCGGACGCATACTTGCTCTTGCCGCCTCCGTTGAGTCGAGGTCGGAACACGTTGTGGCGCGTGCCATAGTGGAAGCCGCCGGTACCTGCGGCAGAACCTGGCCTGAATGTTCCGGGTTCATGTCCTCACCAGGCATGGGAGCTGTGGCGGATGTATCCGGACAACGCATCGCCGTCGGAAATAAACGTTATTTTGAAGCAATAGAGCTGGAGAGGGAAGCGGAAGCCTTGAATATCATGCGCTCGTTTCACCAGGCAGGGAAGACACCTGTGATGGTGGTGAATGTTACGGAGGAAGGATCAAGCGGCAGCGTCCTTGGAATCATAGCGGTAGCTGATGAACTGCGGCCCGATGCCGCCAGGTCGATTCGACAACTCAAACAGAACAAACATATAGATGAAGTACTGATGCTCACCGGTGATCATGAAGAAGTTGCCTCCTCGATAGCCGGGGCCGCAGGAGTAGACTCATTCTATGCAGGTTTACTCCCCGAGGACAAGGTCAGGGTGGTCAGGGAACTCAGGAAAAAAGGCGCCATAGCCATGATAGGAGACGGCATTAATGATGCACCGGCCCTGGCCAGCGCCACTACGGGCATCGCCATGGGGGCAGCAGGCACGGATGTGGCAATGGAGACCGCCGACATTGTTCTGATGAGCAACGACCTTGGGAATGTTCAGGCTGCCGTTGAGTTAAGCCATCGAACACGTCGCATCGTCATTCAAAATCTATCATTCGCCATTGGTGTTATTGTAGTCTTGGTGATAGCCGCGCTTGGATACGACCTGCCGCTGACCTTGGGTGTAATCGGACATGAAGGAAGCACGGTTCTGGTGTGCCTCAACGGTCTTAGACTCCTTAAAAAGGGGAAATGAAATCATCATGCCCGGCCGGGCCCTGGCACGGATCACCGCCCTCCAACATCAATCAACGGAACTACGTGTAATCGTTCCATAAGGGCGGGCATATCCAGCTCTTCCTGGTCTCCGGTAGACATATCCTTAAGAATAAAGGTGCCGTTGTCCATCTCATGGTCGCCCCGTATTATCACATGGGATGCCGATTGCCGGTTGGCCAGGCGCATCTGTGCCTTCATACTGCGATTTCGAAGATCCATACCGCAGCGCATCCCTCGCAATCTCAGGGTCTGCATCAGCACCATATTCTCGTCAAAGGCCGCTTTCCCGGAAGAAATCAGCCATATTCCACGGTGTTTCTCAACCAAATCCTCCACTTTTCCCTGTTCTTTAAGCGCGGCAATTACGCGTTCAAGGCCAACCGCGAAGCCTACTCCCTCAATCTCTCTGCCGCCGACAGGAATCAAATATCGTCCGCCCCCGGAAATCGAGTCCTGGGCGCCAAGAGCTGGATGGCAGATTTCCCATACTGTATGCACATAGTAATCCAATCCACGCACAAGTTTTGGAGTCTGCTCCACTTCAACATCCAAACGCCCCAGAATATGCAACACATCCTGGTAATAGTCACGGGCTTCCGAACTCATCAAATCCGTGATGGGAGGCAGTCCGTCCACCACGCCGCGGCAGGACTCATGCTTGCAATCAAGCACACGCAGGGGGTTTGTTTCCAGACGACGCCTGCAATCCTCGCATAAATCAGAAACTGATGACAAAAGCCGGTCACGAAGACCCCGGCTTACGATGGTACGATCTTCCGGCATTCCGCGCGTATTTATACGTACCCGGCAATTCTCCAAGCCCCACTCCGCAGCGAGATGCTGTTGCAGCGCTATGCACTCTGCATCCGCGGCAGGACTTGGGCATCCAAGAAACTCCACACCCAACTGATGAAACTGCCGCTTCCGACCCGCTTGAGGCCGCTCGGCTCTGAACATGGGACCCATATAATACAATCGAGACTCAGAGCCTTCCGGACCCTGACCTGCCACATGGCGCATTACTCCAGCGGTTCCTTCAGGCCGCAGCGTAATGGATCTGCCGCCCCGATCTTCAAAGGTATACATTTCCTTCTGAACGATATCCGTAGTATCGCCAATGGAACGGGTAAAAACGCTTGTGCGTTCCAGGACGGGAGTACGCACCTCCTGCACGGTATAACCGTCCAGAAGCTTTCGGGATTTACTTTCCAGAGCCTGCCAGATGTCAATGTCCGGGGCCGCTAGATCGGACATGCCCTGTAATGGCTGGTATTGATCGGTACCCATGAACGGGATATAAGCCCTTACTCATTCGAGACAAGCTGCTTCATCACCTTGCCCGGCTTGAACTTGACAATATTACAGGAGGGAATTGTTACAACATGCTCAGGTCTATTGGGGTTTCGCCCGATGCGCTGTTTTCGTTCCTTGACCTGGAATACACCGAAATTTCTCAACTCGACATTCTCTCCGCGGGCCAGGCTCTCAACAATCAAGTCCAGCGACTTCTGAACTACTTCATACACCTGCTGCTGAGTCAATCCCGTCTCATTTGAAATGCGTACCACCATATCTCGTTTTGTCATCGAACCACCTCATCAAGTCCGGCATTCATAAAATCGAACCTCCGTTACGCAGGTTTACACAAGCTGTCCGCTCCACCGTCTTATATCAGCCTCACACTGAAAGCATGATAGTGCGGACCCAACGACCGTCAAGGTCAAATGGATGTTTACTTGACCACCTTGTGAATATAGGCGCACACAACTGCCGCAATCCCGAAGATAACCCCCATAACGCGGTTGTAGGTGTAAAACCAGTCATTGGGATAGTCGGGATATTTCTCCAGCCATGATTCCCTAGGGAACCATCCGTCCCAGACATGCCACACCGAAAGAATGGCCAGAATAAGGGCAGCAATCAAAAAGGATTTTGTCCCTTCCACGTGAAACTTTCTGGCCATACAGTCCCTCCTCAGCATTCAAGCGTTCTGACCCGGATATCCATATTACATCCCGAAACCGGAACATCAAATGCTTTATGCGACATGATCACACAAGTGAATTGAGCTCGTCGTTCAGCTTTTGAATTGCGTCCATGATTTCAGGCACGGCCTTATCGACGGATATATCCCTGACCTCCGAATGTCCGCGCATCTTGAGTTCCAACATCCCCCTGGACAACGACCGTTCCCCGACACCAACGCGAATCGGCATACCCACCAGGTCGGCATCCTTGAACTTGACCCCAGGACGTTCATCCCGATCGTCCAGCAGCACGTCCACCCCCTGCCCTTCCAATTCCTCCGTAATGCGTTCGGCGACCCGGCGCGTTTCCTCGTGACCCGAGTTTATCATGAGTACCTCAACAGAATATGGGGCTATTGAAATCGGCCATATGATACCGTCCTTGTCATGATTCTGCTCAATTACCGCCTGCAAGGCCCTTGACACGCCTATGCCGTAGCATCCCATCACGGAAGGCTGCTGCTTCCCGTCACGGTCCAGGTACAAAGCCCCGAGTTGTTCGCTGTATTTCGTGCCAAGCTTGAATACGTGACCCACCTCGACTCCGCGCTTCTCTATCAGTCTGCCGTCACAGCGTGGACATCCGTCGCCATCCCTCGCATAAGTAAGGTCATGAAATTCTTTCACACCGACATCGCGGTCCAGATCCACGTATAACAAGTGACGATCAACCTCGTTGGCGCCGGTAATTGCCCCGCGATAGCCGCTCAACTTGCGGTCAACACACAACTTGACATCCAAGCCCACCGGCCCGGCAAATCCAACCGGGGCTGCTGTGACTTTCTCAATCTCAAGATCATCAGCCAACTCCAGCTTACTGCACTGAAGCGCGCACGCCAGCTTGAGTTCATTAACATCCCGGTCCCCGGGAACGAGCACGGCCACAGGCTCACCGTCCGCGATATATATCAAGGTCTTGATCAGACGTGCAGGCTCCGATTCAAGAAAGGCTGAGACGTCATCAATCGTTCTCATTTCAGGCGTATCAACCTTTTTCAGTTCGCGGTCAGATCCGTCAAACACCACGGAACCCGGAGCACGGCCCTCGGCTCTCTCCAGATTGGCTGCGTAATCGCAATCGGAACACTCCACAAGCCCGTCTTCGCCGGAATCAGCCAGCACCATGAATTCATGTGATGATTCCCC
>SLRP01000176.1 GCA_007130845.1 Kiritimatiellia bacterium
CCAGAGAGTCTCCTGCTTCGCGGGACTCTATGATGGATTGACGCATGGCCTCAGCCAACTCTGAATCAGGGCAGCGGACTTCAGTCTTATCAACCTCCTCGCGTGTAAGAAGCCGGCCGGACATATCTTCGGCGTCAATGGACCCTACAGAACTTACCCAAGCTACAATATCCACCCCGACGTGAACACGCAGAAATTTATCGGCGATAGATCCTGCCGCAACACGGCCGATTGTTTCCCGAGCGCTGGACCGGCCGCCGCCGCTGGATGCGCGTACTCCGTATTTCATTTGATATGTGTAGTCGGCGTGAGATGGGCGGGGAATATCGCTCATTTCCTTGTAATCCCCCGGTCGCTGATCTCGGTTCTTCACAAACAGACCTATGGGAGTGCCAAGTGTACGCCCGTTTTCCACGCCCGAAAGGATCGAAACCGCGTCCTGCTCGCTCCTGGATGTCGATATAATACTCTGACCTGGCCTGCGCCGATCCAACTGCGGCTGGATATCAGATTCAGCCAGGTTCATACGGGGCGGACAGCCGTCCACCACAGATCCAACACCGAGGCAATGCGATTCCCCAAATGTCGATACCTTGAATAACTCTCCAAACACACTGGACATTGAAATTCTCCCGGTAAAACACAAGGATCATAGCCTTGACCATGAATTCATTCAACATTCGAATTGAAGGTACTCTCCGGCCAGGGATGCGGACACATGCGTCCTCCCATACTCAATTCCGGGCCGGCCTGCGCGTAAGAGGCGCATCCGCGCTCCCTCCAACCCGACTTCTTGCATTCCTTAATGCAGAACGGCATACTGGCTCAATGAGTGTTGAAACATATAAGACATCATTGCCGGAAAAACCGTCAACAGAAGACACTGACCTGCATCCTGAACAATTATTGCGCATTGCCAAGGGGTTTTCACGGGTATTCTGGGGGATTCCAATCACAATTCTACTCTTCATTGAAATTCCAGACACGCAATTCATTCATCAAATACGTCTCCCGACTTATGTATTGGGAGTGATCCTGATGTACTCGGGATTTTCTTTGTTTAAACGTGTGAAATCCGCAAGCGCAAGATGGCGATCCTTGTTGAGGTTTGGGGTGTCAATGCTCTTCCTTCAGGTCTACTTCGCACCTTTTGTCTACTGGTGGCGCAATAATTCGTTTTCCGACTATCACCTCTACAACATTCTCATGCTGATTGGATGCATGATGATCTTACTGATTGTAATCAACCGCATGACCGGCGAGCTGGGAGACCAGGTAAAAGACCGTGTATTTCGAATTGAGTCCAACCTGTGCGTAATAGCGGTCATACTCCTCATGGTGCTTCCTTTCGCTGCAATTGCCGGATACAGCATATTGGGCACGTTTCGATTCGGAACCTCCCTGCACATGGAGCTGGTGCACACGCACCGCGGACTCGCGAATTGGATCCATGCGCTGTTCCTGATGCCCATTACGTTTACCATGATTGTATCATGGAAGGCCAAGGAACTATGTCTGGAGAAATTGAAAATCCTCGCAGTTTTTTCTTCTGAAAAGTGGAAACGCATGGACGGCCATACAGGCAGTTCTTATTGAAACATGGCCACGAACCCAAGACATCTGCGCCCGGAACTTACCTGTTTGAACAAGGTTGTTCATTACTTCGCCGAATCCACGAAAAGCGATCCCGTTTACTGCATGCAGGTGGGCGCCAATGACGGAAAGACCAATGACCCTGTCCATCCATGCATCATTCGGTATGGATGGGAGTCTATCCTGCTTGAACCAGACCCCCATGTATTCGAGCACGAATTGAAGCAAACCTATGCTGGATGTGAACATGTCCGCCTGGAAAATCTGGCAATCGCACCGGAAAAGGGATATCGATCATTTTACAGACTGGCATTTTCCAAGGCCAGATGGGCAACAGGTCTTTCCAGTTTCAACCGCGAACACCTGGAAAGACAAGTCCACAAGGGCTATGCAGCAAGCAAGGCGAGGGAGCATGGAGACCATTTGCCCGCAAATGAAACAGATTACATCGAGAAAACAAAGGTCCGAACCGACACATTTTACGGAATCCTTTCCCGACATGGTTTTGACCGGCTTGATGTTCTATGCATTGATACCGAGGGGTATGATTACGAAGTATTGAAATCCTTCGATTTCTCAAGTCTGCGCCCAAGGCTTGTGCTTTATGAAAGCAAGGATTTGAGCAATGAGGACTTCGCATCCTCCTTGAAGCTTCTGGGCAGCCATGGCTACAGACTGTTTTGGCAGAAGGGCGACACAATGGCCGTAACGTTCAAGATACCGTTTCTAAAACAGATGATGTTCAAGACCGAAGCATTTCTGGAAAAGTTATAGCGCGGATACGGTGTGCCTGCCGGTTACGGCGCTTCAGCGGAATCTCCATCCTTCCATGCATCGACACACACATTCAACCCCTGCCCCGCCGGTTCCTGCTTGCACGGTCCAGCACGTCGCGTTCACGGCGAGTAAGACTTCCCATGCCCTTGTTGGCAATCTTGTCCAGGATACGATCAACCTCACCCTGGTCAACTGAAAGGGCGTCTTCCCGACGAAGCACCTTTAAACCGGGTTTGTTTCTGGGAGATCTCGATATGCGAAACTTAATGCCTCCGCCTCTGAAAACAGTGTAGGCATATACAAAACCCGAAACCACACCGGCCAGGTGCGCGGAGTGCGCAATCCCGTCCTCGAAATGACCTATCACATACAACAAGGACACGCCTGTAAGTATCGCAGCCAGCACCCATGCCTTCATCGTGACAGGCAGAACAAGAAACAACAGCAGAGTTATCTCACGATGAGGAAAGAGCGTCGCAAATGCTCCGAGCACTCCGAAGATCGCCGCAGAGGCCCCGATGCACAGGCCGTGGTCGCTGATAGCAAACCATCCCAGTCCTCCAATGATTCCCGAAATAAAATACAAGCCTAGAAAGTGTCTTGTACCGACCGTCCTTTCGACTTCCGGACCCAGAAAGAAGAGAATGAGCATGTTGATAAACAGATGGAATACACCTCCGTGCAGAAACATGTAGGTAACAAACTGCCAAATAAACCCGGTCCGGGCCACATCCGCTCCCAAACCGAACAGCAGAGTGAATGACCCTTCGGCCTGACGATCCACAAATAACTGCACGAGAAACAACCCCACATTAAGGATCAGCAGCACCGTCACAGCAGGCGTAAGCGCACCCACGTGAAATCCTGGAGAATAATACCCTCTATCATGTGTCATAAGGCTCATGGTCAGTCACCATAAAGGAGCTGAGTGAGAAGAGCAATACACAGAAAAGCATTCATGGCAAAATATAACAGGATTGACTGTATAAGTTCATTAAACCATATATCTGATTATGATTTCAGTATATGGTGTTTTCCTTTTGGAATTTCAGTTTCAATGTTAATATAACCAAATGAACGAGATCACGTTAGACGGATATCGTCTCATCCGGAACATTTTCAGAGGAGGCATGACCGATTTGTACGTGGCAGTCGACCCTGACGGCTTCCGCGTGGTCATACGCACACTTAAAAAAAAGTACGCCGGCAACAGAAGGATTAGAAACAAGTTTTTAAACGGCGCAGAGGTTTTGAGCGGGCTGGAACACCCCAACATCATTCGCCAGCTGCATTACGGGCGAAGCAACGGCACGCCATACATGGTCCTTGAGTACGTGGAATCATGCACATTGCGCGAACTGATAATCCAGCGTGCCCCGCTGTTAACCGAAAACACGTTCTCATTGTTGCGGCAAATGGCCGAATCCCTTTACTACCTTCACAGCAGTGGATTTATTCATCTGGATTTCAAACCGGACAATCTGCTCGTAACACCGTACGGCCTTGTTGTGCTAATAGATTTCGATTTGGCCACGAACAGACCGCGCAGTCCCGTGCGGATGCGTGAAAGTCCGGGTACCCCCGCCTACGTTGCACCGGAAATACTGACAACGCAGTTGGCCGACGAACGCGCGGACATCTACAGCCTGGGTGTCACCGCATATGAAATGATCGCGTTTCACAAACCATTCGAGCGGACAACACAGGATGAATCATACATGGCGCAGATTAATCCCTGTGTTAAACCCACCCCATTCAAGAGCCATGGAGTCCATCCCCCGCCCGCCGTGGAATCGCTCATATCCAAATGCCTTGCGAAAAACCCCGACAACAGGTATCCTGCCATGAGTTTAGTTGTTAAGAATCTAGAGGCCATTCTATGACGGACATCTACATCAACGACCGTAAATCCCGTAAAGGCTGTATGGGCCTTGTCATTGTGCTTGTGATCCTTGCCATGGCCGCAGGGGTCTACCTGCTTCAACAGCGCAGAGGTCAGGACCCCGAATCGGTCGCCGATAATGGCGGGAAAACAGTCCCTGAACTTGCTGCCGCGGATGAAAAACGCCCTACTGAAGACAGGGCAAAGCCGCTTTCGGACGACCCGAGACCAGAGCTTCTGGACAAGGGGCGGGAACTCAAACAGCAGGGGAATTTACGGGAAGCTAGAGAGATATTTTTTGAAGTACTCGAAGAGTCGAGCAGCCGTACCGTCGTAAATGAAGCAGAGGAACTGCTCGGTGAAATACACATAATGCTGACTTTTTCTCCACGCCCCATGCCCGAAAAAGTCGAATACACTGTACAGCCCGGCGATACCCTTGGAGCGCTTGCCAGACGTTTCAACACCACAATAGAACTTATCAGGGAATCCAACAGGCTCCAAGGTACGATGATCAGGACCGGGGACCGTATGCGAATTCTCCAAGGGGAATTCATGATAGAGGTGAGTAAATCGCGCAACGACCTGGCACTCTACCTGAACGACAGATTCTTCAAGCGTTATCCGGTTGGAACCGGCGAATATGAACGCACCCCGGAAGGCGAGTTCAAGATTACCGAACGCATTCCTCAACCGACATGGTGGAGCCCGGAAGGACGCGTAATCCCTTACGGGCACGAGGATAACGTTCTTGGCACACACTGGCTCTCAATCGACGTCCCAGGATACGGCCTGCACGGCACATGGGAGCCGGAAACCGTAGGCTATCAGTCCAGCGCCGGTTGCGTCCGTCTCCACAATGACGACATAAAGGAGCTGTATACGCTTGTACCGGTCGGCACTAAAGTGATCATTCACGAATAACTCGGACTTTTCAGGGAGATATACACCGGTGTCATCATTCGCATTACCATTTGAAAAACCCATCGTAGAGATGGAAAACAAACTTAAGGAACTGCGAACCTTCAGTGAGAACCAGGATATAGACGTGTCACTGGAAATCGAACGGATGCAAAAAAAAATAAAGGAAACCAAAGCGGATATTTACAGTAATCTGACGGCATGGCAGAAAGTACAGGTGGCTCGGCATCCCCTGCGGCCATACACGAGGGATTATATCAAGGAGATTGCCACCGGGTTCATAGAACTGCACGGCGACAGAATCCACCGAGATGACAGGGCAATCATTGGCGGATTCGCCTCCATAGGGGGGCGGCGTGTAATGGTCATTGGAACCCAGAAAGGCCGTGACACCAAGAGCAACCTGGAATGCAATTTCGGTTGCGCGCATCCCGAGGGGTATCGCAAGGCATTGAGGTTGATGCGCATGGCCGCAAAATTCGGGATACCCATAATAACACTCATTGACACTCCGGGAGCCTTTCCAGGAATCGAATCCGAGGAACGCCACATAGCCGAAGCCATTGCAGTCAACCTCCGCGAGATGTTTGCGCTTCCGGTGCCTATAATAGTTACGATAATAGGGGAAGGCGGAAGCGGCGGCGCTCTTGGCATCGGCGTAGGTGACCGTGTTCTTATTCTCGAAAACGCATATTACTCCGTCATATCCCCTGAAGGATGCGCCGCTATCTTGTGGAAGGACCGCACCTATGCGGACAAGGCCGCGGAGGCGCTGAAACTCACGTCCGAAGACCTACTGGAGCAGAACCTTGCGGACCAGATTGTCCAAGAGCCTCCTGGCGGAGCACATTCCGATCCTAAGACCATGGCGGAGACCTTGAAGAAGGCGCTGGAAGAAAACCTGGAACAACTGGGAAAAACACCGACCGACACACTTATTGAACAGCGATACGCAAAATTCAGGGGCATGGGCGTATTTGGAGAAGAACAGAAGGAAGAAATCGCTCCAGCCGATACCGGGAACTCATCCCCGCGGGAGGAAGACGCAAGCCGGGAAATGGATCAAGCCGGCCGGCATTCGAAGGATGATAACACCGGATCCCCTGACAGCCCCGCACAAAAGTCATCCGACTGATGCCCCAAAACAAACATTCGGTAACCTGTCCGGCAATCATGTGCTGTGGTCCTGCGTTTACCTGTTGAATATACAGGCCGGGAAACCACGGAACGCATAAATTCATGGAGGTGGCACATGTCGTGAAAACTGCATCGCCAGCGCACAAAACCTGGATCTACTCCATTGTGTCATTGGGCACGGACAATTCCAGATGCACATCGCGCAACTGGTGTGCATCCACTGCCGAGGGAGCGCCCATCATCAAGTCCATGGCCTTCTGAGTCTTCGGAAATGCAATCACATCTCGAATCGAATCTTCACCCAACATCATCATAACCACCCTGTCGATTCCAAGAGCAATGCCTCCGTGCGGAGGGGCCCCGTAAGCCAGAGCCCTTGTAAGATGTCCGAATCTATCCTCAGCCTCCTGCCTGGGAATGCGAAGCATATCAAAGATCCGCTTCTGCAATTCAGGGTCATGGATTCGGATGCTTCCGCCGCCCAATTCCACACCGTTAAGCACGATATCATAAGCCATGGCGCGAACGGACAAAGGATCCGAGTCCAGCTTGTGCAGATCCTCCGGATGCGGCGATGTGAACGGATGATGAACCGATTGAAGGCGCCCTTCATCATCCTCCATGAACAGAGGGAAATCAGTCACCCATACATATGAATAAACATTTTCCGGGATTACTCTCGCCATGCTGCCGGCAAGAAGCCGCAGAC
>SLRP01000159.1 GCA_007130845.1 Kiritimatiellia bacterium
ACAGGCTTACCAGAGGTCTGGCTCGCGTACGAAAATCCGGGAAGCTGGACTTCCTTCGTCCGGATGGTAAATCCCAGGTATCTGTAGTCTATGAGGGCGGCCGCCCGGTGAGAGTCGATACGGTTGTGGTATCAACCCAGCATACGCCTGATGTTAAGAACAAGACCTTGAAAGACGGTTTGGTAGAGCAAGTCGTCCTGAAAAACATTCCCAAGAAGCTCATCGATAAGAAGACCCGGATACTGATAAATCCTACAGGACGCTTCGTGGTAGGAGGGCCGCAGGGCGATTGCGGACTTACCGGGCGCAAGATCATTGTTGATACGTACGGAGGAATGGGGCGCCACGGAGGCGGTGCTTTCTCCGGAAAGGATCCAACGAAGGTGGATCGCAGCGCGACTTACATGGCGCGGTACGTGGCCAAGAACGTGGTCGCCGCAAAACTGGCCGCCAAGTGCGAAGTACAGTTGGCCTACGCCATAGGTTATCCCGAGCCGGTTTCCGTCTTCGTGGATACGTTCGGCACAGGAAAGGTTGAGCATGATAAGATAGAGAAGGCGATACGAAAGGTCTTCGGTCTTAAACCTGCGGAAATTGTCGCTCAACTTGATCTGTTGCGCCCTGTTTATGAAGATACATCCGCCTATGGGCACTTCGGGCGCAATGACAAACTCGATTCATTCACATGGGAAAAGACGGACAAGGCTGAGGAACTTGCTGACGCGGTTTAACCCTTGTCGGCGCCGGAAGAAAATTGAACTGCTTCGGCTGTGTGACGCTGTACCGTGAAGGAACGGGCGGTGCCGGAACAGTCTCTTAAACTGATCGAAGCGGGCAGCTTTTCTTCCAATATACGGGCGATGCCCTTGTCTGGTTTTCCAGCGTCCGGAAGTTATCGGGACGAAACGCCGTAAATCAGACCTGAAGAGAATAGCAATTATATTCGGAAAAGGCCGGCGAAAGTTCGCCGGCCTTTTCCCTGTTTTACGGCCACTGCTTGACCGCCTGCGGCTGTAACTCGTCATGCAGCCGATACCCTTGCGCTTTATTGTTTACTGCATATCCCCTTTATGTCGTGCTTGGAAATAACGGAATATGGACGTATGCTGGTTGGCAATGAAGTTTGTTGGCGGAATCGGAAAGCTGGCGGCTGATCGGTGGCGTTCAACGGCCTATGTAGCGGCTCTTGTGTACGCCGCGGTTTCCATGTCCGTTAAACCCAGATATTGGCCGCGTACGGTTCGAGATGTTCTTGCCCGCCAGATTTTGTTCACCGGTGTCGAAGCCACCAGATTCATAGCATTGATCGCCCTGCTGGCTGGAATCTCCATAGTGGTGCAGGCGCAGGTATGGCTGCAGCGAGTCGGCCAGACCGAATTGCTTGGTCCAGTCCTGGTTGCGGTGGTAATCCGGGAGCTGGGTCCTCTGCTGACCAATTTTGTTGTAATCGGCAGAAGCGGTTCCGCCATTGCCACTGAACTCGCCAATATGAAGGTACACGGGGAGGTGCGCCTTCTCGATGCACAGGGTCTTGATCCATTCAGTTACCTGGTGCTGCCTAGGGTTCTGGGTATGATGATTTCGATTTTCTGCCTGACCGTTGTTTTCATCGTGGTTTGTTTCATAAGCGGGTATCTAAGCGGTTTCATGATGGGGGCCAATCCCGGCCCGCCTATGTTTTTCATAAATAGCGTGATGGGCTCGGTTGAACCGAAAGATGTATTCGCGTTTATTGCAAAGACAGTGGTTCCGGGTTTGTTGACAGGAGCCATATGTTGCGCGGAGGGTATGAGTGTCAAGGGAGCGGTTACGGAGGTTCCGCAGGCAACCACGCGAAGCCTGGTGCGATCCGTGGGCGCACTGTTCGTTGTGTCTGCGGTTATTTCACTGATTATTTACATATGAGGAACATGATGGGCGACGATATACTTGTGTTTTCAAATGTAAGCCTGGCCCGCGACGAATCGACGGGGGATCTGGTAATGGAGGAAGTTGACTTTACGGTCCGTGAAGGGGGTTGCCTCATGGTTGAACTGGATGAAGAGGCGCCCTGTCCTCCGCTTGCCGATGCGGCTCAGGGCCTTGTCGATCCGGTTCAGGGCCGCGTTTTTTTCCGGGGCGAAGACTGGATGGATATGTCTCCCGACCGTGTCGTGGATGTACGCAGTGTTATCGGACGCGTATATGCAACGGGTACGTGGGTAAACAACCTTGATTTGGATGAAAATATAACATTGTCGCAGCGGCATCATACCTCCAGGTCAATGGATGAGATTCTTTACGAGGCGCGGGAACTGGCCGAGCGGTTCGGCTTGAAAGAATTGCCTGCTGTGCGTCCGGAATGGGCTGATAATTCTGAAGAGAGAATATGTCAATGGGTTCGGGCCATGATGGGAAAGCCGCAATTACTTCTGCTTGAACGTCCCACCCGTGAAGCTTCCGACTGGGAATGTGACAAACTGGTTCAGGCCGTGGTAGAAGCTATGCACAACGGGGCGGGGGTCTTGTGGCTTTCCTCCGACGTTCGCATTCTTAAAAACCAATCGATACTTCCCGTAACACGTGTTAAATTCGGGGGTAACAGGTTGACGGAGTCCATTGAAGTTCAATCATGAAAAAGCCTTTCAAATTCAGGTATGTTCACGAGTTGGTCGGTTCTTTTGTGCTGCTGGTACTTCTGGCGGTCATTGTAGCGGTTCTGCTGGCGGGCCGGGCGCAGGGTTGGTTTGAGCCGACGCATGAAGTCAGAGTCGAGTTTTCGGAAGAAGGGACCTTTGGTTTGCGCCGCGGTGCGGAGGTGCGTGTACTGGAGGCGCCAGCCGGGATCGTTCACGATATAGTGGTTCGTGAGGATGGGGTAATGGAAGGTATTCTCCGTGTGCGGGGCAGGTTTTTTCAATATATACGCAAGGACTCCCAGGCTATGGTAAAGCGCGTCTTTGGTGTGGCGGGGGATGCCTATGTTGAGATATCCAGAGGGGTTGGAGAGGAATTGTCTGAAGATGATCCATATATAGACATTGCCAAGGACACGGAGATCATGGATGTCGTTGAGGAAGTTCTTGAAGAATTACGGGAATCGATTCTTGTTGCGATGAACCAATTAGGTGATCTTCTTGAGGAATATACGGCGCTTGCGACTGATTTCCGTGATCCTGAAGGTCATGTACAGAAGGTACTGGGCAATATCAGCGCCATAACCGAGGGCTTGGAGCGGGGTCAGGGACCGGCCGGCAGGTTGTTGCGTGATGAGGATCTGGCCGGGCATATTGACGAGCTCGCCGTGAAAATCAATCGGACCATGGATGATGTGAACAGCATAATGGAGAATATGGCTGAGGCCAGCAAGGAATTTCCTGAAATGGCGCGGACCGCCGGAGGCGAGGTGCGTGACATGAAAGGGCTGGTGTCTCAAACACAGAGCTCCCTGCAGGAGGCAGAAATCTTGATTGAAGGAATACAGCGGCACTGGTTGATACGAAAATATATCGACCGTGACGATCCTCCCGAGGATGATCGTCTTGCCCCTTCCTCGGTAATGGGGTCGGGAGGAGATTCGAAATGAAAATGAAGGCAGCCGTGGCAAATCTTGCCCTCATTGGAATGATGCCGGCCGCTATCATGCTGCTGTTGGGATGCGCAACGCCTGCCCCCGTGGATCCGGTGGACTCCGAGCTTGAACGGAAGGCCTCTGCTGCTCGTAACGCTTTTGAGCGGGGTGACATCAGTCGGTCCGCCGACTTGTATATCGAGGCTTTGATGCGGTCCAGGGAAATTGGAAAGGCCGAATATATCGCTACGCATGCATATAACGTTGCTTTATGTCATGTATTGCTGGGCGGATACGACAGGGCACTGGAATTTCTTAGACAGGCCCGATATGAAATGGATCGCGCAGGAATGAATACGGCTTCTGCCCATCTGGTTGAGGCCGAGGCGCATCTGGCCATGGGGAGCGCCGAAGCTGCAGGAAACGCTGCGGAAGCGGCGCTTGAAGAAGCCTTGTTGCCGGAGTATAGAGCGCAAGCGCATTTACTTTTGGCTGTATTGCATCTTAATGAAGGAGATGCCGGCGAGGCGAGAAGCGAGTATCGTCGTGCGCGGCGCTATTCCCCGCAATCCCCGTTGCCCGTTCAGGCTCGTGTTGAAGAGATGCTAGCCCGCATTGCCATGGCGGATGGCAATTATCAGGAGGCGGCGGTAGCTTATGACCGTGTGGCGGAGTTGTTCAAGGCCGGTGGATTATATGCTGACATGGCCATGTCATGGGCAAAAGCGGGGGAGTCCTACGAGGCAATGAATGAGGATGCCGCAGCCGGGTACAGGTATTTTCTAGCCGCTCGAAGTATGTATGGAATGGGTGAGACGGTGGAGTCGCTGAAGCTTGTCAAACGCGCGATTGAAAATGCGGAACGGGCACAGGATTATACCGTTGCGGAACAATCCGCCCTGCTTTTCAAGGAAATTTCGAATTCCGTGAAGAATCCCTGAAGCGGTGCGTCTAAATTGAAGTATGATAAAAGGAATCGAATAATGAAAATGAGATATTTGGCGGTATTTTTGGTTTTTTTCAGCCTGTCCGATGCAGTGCCGGCTCAGGAGAGGATGAGCGTGCAGGTCCGGGAAGGACAATTGCGGGAGCAGCCGTCATTTCTGGGTCGTGTAGCTGCCACCGTGGAATACGGCGACAGGGTGAGTATTAGAGAGACTCGTGGTCCCTGGAAGATGGTGAGCATTGATGATAAGGGAGGATGGATTCATGAATCCGCTTTAACCAGCAAACGCGTCGTTTTGCAGGCCGGAGATGAAGACGTCGGACCGGTTGCCGACAGAGAAGAGCTGGCGTTGGCCGGAAAGGGGTTCAGCAGGGAAGTGGAGGAGGAATTCAGGGCTGCGAACCGCGATTTGGATTTTTCCAGGGTGGATCAGATGGAGCGCGAATGGGGCGTATCGGTTGAAGAGGTGTCCCGGTTTCTGAGGGAAGGCGGCCTAAACGGGGGGAATAAATAATGCAACATCTGCGTAATTTTGTGATTCCTGCGTTTATATTGTTGGCCGCTGTTGCTATGCATGGATGTCAGACCCTTACAGAAGTAGGCTCGGAAATAGGTGTAGGCACCGGTGTTCTCACTCGTGAAGAGGCAGATGCGATTCAGCGTTCAGCCGAGGACATAAACCCGGAGCAGGAATACTATATAGGCCGCGCGGTGGCCGCTACTATATTGTCCAGATATGAACCATACATGGACAGTGATGCCACCCGGTACGTCAATATGGTTGGTCAAGCTGTGGCGATGGCCTCGGATCTACCCGAGACTTTTCGCGGATATCGGTTTCTCATTCTGGATTCGGATGAGATAAATGCATTCGCGGCACCCGGAGGGTTTGTCTTTGTGACTCGTGGACTCTTGAGGTTGTGCAGCAATGAGGACGAGCTTGCAGCGGTGCTTGCGCATGAAGTGGGCCATGTTCAGCATCAACACGGGCTGCGGGCAATCAGGCAGGGCCGCCTTACCACGGCTTTTACGATCCTTGCCATGGCAGGGGCGCGGGAATACGGCCGGGACGAATTGCGTCAGCTGACCCAGGCCTTTGAAGGATCGATTCAGGACATAACCCACACGCTGATGACCAGTGGTTATTCCCGTCGACTCGAACGCGAGGCGGATATTGCTGCGGTAACAATAATGAAACGGCTCGGCTATAACCCGTCAGCGCTCATACACATGCTTGAGGCGATGGACAGGAATCTTGAACCTGGACGGAGGGATTTCGCAGCCACGCACCCACCCCCATCGGAGCGGATAAGGGATATAAGGCGTGTAATAGGCGATCCGGGCAAGCCGGTTGCGCCTGAAGTGCGGCAGGCAAGGTTCCATGAGGCGCTGGGTGGTGTCATCAGGTGAACGGTGGGCTACCCATGGCGCTTATTGCGGATACACATATTCATATTTATCCTTCCGTCGATGCGGCGCTGCTCATCGAACACGCGATGCGGAGATTGCGCCACCTTTCCCCGAAATCAGGAGACATAGTGGCCCTATTTCTGGCGGAGGGGCGGGGTCATGACGTGTTTTCATCGTTGAGCAATAATGCTGTCGATTTATCAGGCATGAGTGTTGCTGGACATGAGGAATCTGAAGCCCTGCTGTTGAAACATAAATCCCTGGGAGAAGTATGGGTCTTTGCCGGACGACAGATTGTCACGGCGGAAAAACTGGAAGTGCTGGCTCTAACCATGCAGGATGTGGTTGAGGACGGTCAACCGATAGGTAGAGTCATAGACTCTGTAATTGAAACCGGAGGTATTCCGGTGCTCAGTTGGGCTCCCGGTAAATGGTTTTCCCGCCGTGGTGAAGTTGTTGAGAAAGTGATTAATGAATATAAACCTGGGCGGATCCTGATCGGGGACACATCATTACGTCCGCTGGGATGGCCTGAACCTTCGGTGATGAAACGGGCGTCTGCGATGGGGTTCGGTATCATAGCAGGATCCGATCCATTGCCTATTCATGGCGAGGAGCGGCAGGCAGGCCGGTATGCCGCTCGATGTGAATTGAGTTTCGATTCCTGTAAGCCCGTGACATCAGTGCGCAGCGGTCTTAAAGATCCGTCTATACGCATTGACAGGATTGGGCGGAGAAATTCATGGCCTGAAATGCTGTCGCGGTTGTATCGTCATCATTCCGGCAAGCGAAGAGAAAATGCGGGTTAATTGTGGGTACACATGTGTTGTGATGGCGTCCGGCACAGGCCATGAGTGCCTTCAGGCCGCTCAAATCGGAGGCGGTGCCCTAATAGTTATGAGTGGCCTTGGCGGGGATATGCTCTTAATATTCAGATCATGACTGAAAACCGGAAATGTGTTCTTTTTATCACGCCTCAACCTTTTTTCCAGTGGAGGGGGTCGCCTATTCGAGTGGCCTTTAATCTGCAGGCGCTATCCGAGTTGGGTTATGAGGTCGATCTGCTCGCTCTGCCTTTCGGCGAAGACCGGAGAATGAATGGAGTAAGGATATTCCGCACTGCGAACCCTTTTCGTCTGAAAGATATGCCCATTGGACCTTCTTTATGGAAAGCTGTTTATGATGTTTTGATTTTCTTCAAGGCGTGGCACATGATTCGCAGCAGGAAATATGATGTCCTGCATTGTGTCGAGGATGCTGCGGCAATAGGCGTGCCTCTGTCTCGGCTTTCCGGGGCGATGCTGGTTTTTGAAAAACATTCCGATCCCATGTCCTATCGCAGTAATGCAATCAGGAATTTAGTGCTTTATCTCTATAGCCGGATTGAGGCATTTTCCATTCGGCATTCCGATGCGGTCATATGCACGGGTCCAGGGCTTGCAGAAAAGGCCGGGCTCATCGCTCATGATATACCGGTTCACCATATCTTTGATATCCCATCGTCGCTGGAAGAGCCTTCTGAGGATGAGACACGGAAGGTCAGGGAATCTCTTGTAGCATCCTCCGATGATGTTCTTATCACATATGTGGGTTCATTCGCTGTTTACCAGGGGATAGAGCTTGTTTTCGGGGCCATCCCACTGGTGGCGCGCCGCTGTCCCCGTGCCAGGTTCGTTATTGTGGGAGGGGGCAAGCAAGAAATCGAAACGCGGCGAAGCGTCCTGGAAAAAATGGGCGTGGCGGACAGGGTTGAATTTTTGGGAAAGATATCTCCAGATGAACTTCCTGATACACTCGCGGCATCAGATGTATTGCTTTCTCCCCGTGTAGCCGGGTCAAACACACCGCTGAAACTTCTCGATTATCTGAAGGCAGGCGGCGCCATTCTGGCAACCGACAACGAGGCCAACCGGCTTATTCTGGATGAAACCACCGCGTATTTTGTTGAACCTGACGTGGAATCCCTTGCTGAAGGAATTTGCCTTTTGGTTGAGGACCGAGGACTTAGAAACAATCTGGCAAAAAAAGGAATGGAGCTGATTCGCACAAGGTACAACTTCACCGAATTCAAACGGCTGATAGGCGATGTTTATGAACAAATTTCCGGAACAGGGAAATCCCGTCTGGAACAAGGATAGATACCGGGAGTGAGTTCCTGAAGGTCATTATAACCGAGACAATCTGAATGAGATCAAACGGATATTCATCCACACCATGGGCGGATTATGATGACAAAGCCATGTTGCGATTGCGTATTTGCGATCTCAAGGTGGGAATACATGACTCATGTATAAAGGAGAGGATTGACCGTTTATACAGCGAGCTGGAAGCCGGCAGCATATCATTCCGTCCACCCTGCTATCTGTCCACCGAATGGTTGTGTCCCGACCGTGTGCCGGCCATCGGCATACCTTTCTATCTAGCCCATCCCAGACTGATAAAGCTGGAGAAAACCATGATGCTGGAAGCAGAAGGAGACTCCGAGGAAGAATTCATGAAGTTGCTGCGCCATGAGACGGGACATGCAATAAACTATGCCTACAGGCTTTACAGAAGATCTCGATGGCGCGAGCTTTTCGGTCCTATTTCACGCGATTACGATCCTCATAATTACAGCCATCGTCCTTACAGTAGAAAATATGTTGTCCATCTTCGCGACAATTATGCTCAGGCGCATCCCGACGAGGATTTCGCGGAGACTTTCGCCGTATGGCTGACACCCGGATCCAATTGGAGGGAAAGATATACGCGGAGTCCGGCAGTACTTCGTAAATTGAAATATGTGGATCACCTGATGAACGAGATAGGGCAAAAAACTCCCGTGGTGACTCTTGGACGGGGACACTGGTATTGGGCTGCCTCGCGTACGCGGGCGACGCTTGACACATATTTCAAAAACAAACGCAGGGAATATGCCAGTGCTTTTGCGGGCTATTACGACCCGGTACTGCGAAGGCTGTTCACGGATCAGCCTTCAGAAAAATCGGAGAAGGCTTCGCGGTTTCTCGGTCGTTACCGCAAGAGGATCGTAAATGAGGTTTCATCATGGATGCGGATCCCCAAGTACTCGGCTGATGACTTGGTTCGCCGACTGGCTCAGCGGTCCAGGGATCTTGATTTATACGTTCGAGCCGGAGAAGAAGATTCGATGTTTTCGGTTGGCGTATGCATAACGGCTCTCGTTATGGAGGCCCGCGACCTATACGTAAAAGACCTGTATGAAGAGGGGGTGGGGGAATGAAAATAGTGGCACTGATCGATCTGGAAGCAGTGCCGGAGGATGATCCGGAGTTGGAGGGACACGGCAGCTTCGTCCTGGAGACAATGGAATATCATGTAGTTGAAGAGTTGAGGCTCATGGGGCATGAAGTGCTGATCATACCTTTTTTACAGGATTTCAAACAGACAATCGACGCTCTTTCCAATGCCGCGCCGGACCTTGTGTTCAACATGACCGAACGAATTCAGGGTGATCGCCGGAAGGACGTTCATGTTACCGCGTTGCTGGAGCTTCTGGGCCTTCCCTATACCGGCGCCGGGCCGACCGGCCTTACAATCTGCAGGGATAAAGCTGTGTGCAAACGGATCCTGAGCCATCATCGGATTAGATTTCCCCGTTTCGTGACGCTCTTTCCAGGCAGGTATAAAGTTCGACTGAAGAATTTTTATCCCGCGATAGTTAAACCGCTTTATTCTGACGGATCGGACGGGATATCATTATCTTCCCTGGTTGCGAATGAGCAGGAGCTTGAAGACCGTGTCCGGCTGATTCATTCACAGATGAAACAACCGGTAATATGCGAGGAATTCATAGATGGAAGGGAAGTATATGTGGGTATACTGGGTAACGAGCGTCTCAGTGCCCTTCCCTCGCGTGAAATCAGGTTCGGCAGGCTGGAGGATGGGGGCCCAACATTCGCGACTTCAAGGGTGAAGTGGGATGATTCATACAGGGAGAAATGGAAGATCAACTATGTGCATGCCGATCTTCCCGTTGACATGGAGAAGAGGGTTAGAAAGGTAAGTAAGCAAATCTATAGATTGCTGCACTTGCGGGACTACGGCCGCATTGACCTTCGGTTGACAGAGACCGGCGAAGTCGTGTTTCTCGAGGCCAATCCGAACCCCAATCTGGCGTATGGCGAAGATGTTGCTGAAGCGGCTGAAATGGCGGGAATAACATACCGCCAAGTTATTGAACGCATAGTCAGGATGGCCGTGCGCCGCGGGAATGTATAGTACGCAGGATTGCGGCACTCCCGGCCTTTGGCCTTTGTTCAATCTAGCCAAACATATTTGAATTTATCTCTTTGTGAAGTTGAGTTTGTGAGTGTCTGAACGCCTGGGGTGATGCACGTGTTCAGATGTTCAGGGTTCAGAGGGATACGGACCGAGTTTAAGGTCTCCTGGACCCTGCCCCCCACACAACCTCGCCACCTCCCACGACGCTCACAGAGGTGTTTGACTCATCTACTCAAAGAAATTAGGATTTGGTAGCTAATATGCCGGTTCAAGGCGCCCCCATCCTTGTACATGCACAGCCGTTGCTCCGCATATTGTACAGGTCAACGGCTTGTCCTTGCCGAGCCGGCGTGCTAATTTCGGCATGTCAATATGGCTGTAAGTATATCCATGAACATGTCCCAATTTATGAAAGGGATGATTTGTAATGAAAAAGTTCTACATTATCTCCGCAGTAGGCCGTGATCGTCCGGGTCTTGTAAATGAAGTTACTCATGCCGTCAATGAACTGGATGGAAATGTGGAATTGCAACGATCCACTCGCATGGCTTCGGAGTTTGCACTTCTGATTCTGTTTTCAATAAAGAATGGCGATTCTTCGGTTATTTCCGAACGAATCGAGGCGATACGACGGGATGATTTCTTTGTTACCGTGAGGGAGGCTTTGTCCGATGCTTCTCAGCGGCCGGACGACGCCCGGCATTTTGAGCTGATAGCTTCCGGTGCCGATCAACCAGGGCTGTTGGACGCTGTTACCCATCTGCTGATGCAGGGGGGGATAAATATAGAAGCAATGGACTATGATGTGCACGGCGCACCGATGTCAGGCGAGCCCATGTTCCGCATGCATGCCAGCCTGGCGGTGCCCCGGGAATTCGATATTTCTTCGATACGCAGGGAACTGCGCGAGCTTGAGGATGAATACAATTTCGACATTATCTTCCGGGATGAACAGCCTCCCGCACAGCTCTGAACCCGGTGTCGATGAATAATGCGAAATGCCGCCTTTATTGCACCGGCAATGGCGGGGACACAGCTATTGCGTCGAACTCATCACCCCATTGTCTGAGAAAGTACAGGCTGAATGCCCGCATGAAGACATGCACCGGTAACAGGCACACAGCTCCGATGTATGGAATTGCCAGGATGATGCCCGCACAGCAGCATGTCATGATCACTGCCAGGAAAATGGCCATGCCTATGGCAATGTTCAGGCCGATCCTTACGAGAGTGTACAGTATTATCGACCCTGCGTGGTTGCGGAAGTTGGCGTAGAACAGCCTCCATGCCGCGTGTGTCCTGATTTCGTGTTTGTACATGATGGGGACTATGAAGTCGTTAATCAGCATGAGAAGAAAAAGCGCAAGCAGGAATGCCAGGAAAAGAAGTCCGGAAAGTGCTGCCAGAATCAGGACAGCCTGCCATGACAAAACATTATCAAAACGGATAATCGCGAATGCGATAAGTGAAACAACGGCTGACGCGACAGCTCCCGCTGCCAAGCCGAATCCAATCCACCAAAGAAACAGCGAATTTCCCTGATGCGCATATCTTCTCCATGGCCTTGCAATATCAGTTCTATCACCGCTTACATGGTCAAGAAATATGAACCGGAACCTGGCGCAAAGCCATAGCATCAGTATCACTGCAGCAATAAGAACTGATAAAAGGAAAAGTACCGCGGCAACCGACACCCAGAAATGATGGTCAGGTATAAAGTCATGGAAGTATTCGTGATAAGCCGTATCTCCTGAAACTTCCCCTCTTGGGAAGCCGAATTGAAAGTAGGTTCCGGTTTGCATTTCGGTGATGTGAGCCAGCCATCCTGAAAAACCCATTGCCGCCCATTTCCCAAAATTGAACGGGGCAAACAGCATTCTCCTGGTTCGAGCATAGGCAAGCTCAACCGGCTCCCAATATCGTATTTCCATTGTTCCTCACAATCTTACAGGACATCATCATTCATGAGGTTCCGGCATTATAAGGTCATCATTTCATGGCGTGAATATGGCAACCACAGTCTTGTCATATGGCCTTTTCCCTTCGTCAACAGAACGGAACCCATCCTTCTTGATTTGCCTGTTCCGCCCATGATGCCGTATCCTCCGAATATGTCCAATATGTTTGCCTTCTGCTTGATTGGTGTTGTTCCGTCAACAACGGCAGGGGATCCGAACAGATCCCATGCCGTGACAAGTCATGGACTCAATTGCAGGGGAAGGAAACATATTCATAAAAGCCGTAGATGCCGTTTGCAGGAATATAAAGGAAAGGATAATTCCGAATGGATTTTGATCTGTTGAAGAAGCTATGTGAAACCCCGGCAGTGCCAGGCCGGGAGGAGCAGTTGCGTAAAATGGTAATAGCGGCTTTAGGGCCCGTTTGCGACGGAATAGAAATTGATGTCATGGGCAATGTTACCGCCTCAAGAAGCGGGAAAGGCAAGCCAAAGGTTATGCTGGCGGCTCACATGGACGAGATAGGGTTTCTGGTTCGGCATATTGACGACAGGGGATTTCTCAAGCTGCAGGCGTTGGGAGGATTCGATCCCCGTCAACTGTTTGCCCAGCGCGTTCTTGTTCATGCCGGGGATGGGAGCGTTCTCAGGGGTGTGTTGTCCTATACGACCAAACCCACCCATATGCAGTCGGAGGAAGACCGAAAGGAGCAGCCTAAAACGGAAAAATTCTTCGTGGATCTGGGGTGTGACGTTGAGGATATCAGGGACAAGGTCCGAATAGGAGACATGGTTACCATGGACAGGACTCTTGAGCGCTGCCATAACGGTTTCATAGGGAAGGCTCTGGATAATCGTATCGGTTTATTTGTGATGATTGAGACCATGAGGAATCTTGAAAATCACGATGCGGATATTTTTGCCGTGGCCACTGTCCAGGAAGAAGTCGGGTTGCGCGGCGCTATGACAGCTGCTTATGCTGTTGCCCCCGATATTGGAATCGCCATAGATACGACGCTGGCCAATGATTATCCGGGTCAACAGGATGTGGATTCAATTACAAGGCTAGGCGGGGGCGCAGGAATCAAGATAATGGATTCCTCGGTTATCTGCCATCCTCTGCTGGTTGATCATTTCAGAGAGATAGCCGAGCGGGATAATATACCCCACCAGATGGAGATTCTGGCCCGCGGGGGAACGGATGCCGGAGCGCTTCAGCGGTCTAGGGCTGGTGCTGCAAGCATAACGCTCAGCATTCCGACAAGGTATGTGCACACGGTCAACGAAATGATAAGCCGCAAGGATGTGGAATCCGCCGTGCAATTGCTTTCCGCATATCTTGAGGAGTCACATAAGAGGGATTATCGGTATTGAGGTTATGTGCGGACGCTTTACTCAATGTGCTTTGTCGGATGATATCAAGAGGCGATTCAACCTTTCTGAAATTGATTGGGAGGTAATACCCCGGTACAACATAGCGCCGGGTCAGAATGTTGATGTTATAGTCATGGACGGGGTTCGGACGCTCCGTAAGATGCGTTGGGGCATGGTGCCGTCATGGGCCGGGGATAAGAAGGCGGATTATAGGATGATAAATGCGCGTGCGGAAACATTGGCTCGAAAGCCGGCGTTCCGCCATTCATTCCACAACAGGAGATGTCTTGTCCCGGCGGATGGGTTTTATGAATGGAAGAGAGATGAATCAGAAAATATAAAAATCCCTCATCGTTTTACACTCAGAAACGAAGGGTTGTTTGCCTTTGCAGGGTTGTGGGATGCATGGGGTAAGGATGAGGGATCTATGCTGCATACATTTACCATAATAACGACAGCGGCGAATGACACAGTCCGGCAGATACATGACAGGATGCCTGTAGTGCTTGATCAGGAACATGAGAGTGAGTGGCTGGACCCGGCATCCACGGTTGAAGTCTTAAGTCCGTTATTAAAGCCATATCCGTCCGAAAAAATCTCTTTTTATGAGGTTTCGCGCGCAGTCAACCATTACGCCAACGACGGTCCCGAGTGCATTGAACCTGTGTGAAAGTTTATGGAATGCTCGCCGTCTGAGTTCACTATTCATCAAGCTTGGGGTGACGTATTATCTCTCCAGATTTTTCGTATTCCCGAAAAAGGCCTCTATGGACAGGGTAGCGGTAGGGGTGGCTTCGTAATTTTCATCACGTGGAAAAATTAATCCGGGGGCGGCTTCCACAAATAGCCAATCCCGGTGCATTCGCTGTCTGTAACGCCATATCAGGCCGTACTCATCAATAACCGTAGAAGGGTGTGTATGTCCAAGAGCGTTAATACTGATACCGACCGCCTTGCTGTATGTAACGGATTGAAACAATGACAGCTTCTGGTCGAACTCGACACCGTCGCTTGCTTCAGACCAGGTAGCGGATGAACTTGACCTGAAAAAAAGGTTTTCATGCATCCATCTGTCAAAATCCACACGTGTTGTTTCGCCGAATCCGCGATCTTCAAACCAGAACACGGACTGTGTAATCCGCATCAGCCAGGGATCCATGACAAAATTCCGGCGACCTCGAATTCTTGCAAAAGGTACCGGCCCGCCTCTCCAACGAAGGCCGCCATCAAGGCTTACCCTGCTTCTTCGCGTTTCCCTGGCCATGAAACGCATGCCTGTAAACAGGCTTTTGTCTTCCTCCGTGGTTTCAGGTGTAGTTGATAGATCTTCACTCAGGTCCCTGTCGGCGCCTAGACTGTCGACAAAAATCTGCAGTCTGTTCTCCAGATGTGGAAGTGCAAGGCGTCCTCTAAGAGATATGCGGAAAGTCGGATTCCTTCCCTCGGTGATATTGACTGAGGAAGTCACCTTGACCAATGTTTCATCGGACTCCTCAAGGATCCTGTCGTCTGCAAAGAACTCATCCAGACGATTGGCAAATTGGACGACATGAAGAGAAATGGCGTTGTGGTAATAATCAAGCTCGGACTCAATCGCATTCATGCCCGTGCCGGCAGGGCGTTCCCTGTCGGATCCCTCCACATGATATACAGCGCTGATGAAGAAGGAAATGCCCAGCCAAACAGATATTCCTCGTTGAATGATCATGATGCTGGTCTGTGGCGCCGGTTTAGTACCACATCGGCGGACTTCAGTATGCTTTCAAAATTCATCCGGGCTGATACAATACATTAATAATTTTTTAATAATCGCTTTCCAAGCATGGACTATATGTTTAGAAACCCTATACTGCACGTATGAAATACCCTCCTATACCTGAAAAGACTGTATTGTTCACCGGATGTTCGACCGGCATAGGGTGGACTGGAGCGCATTTCCTCAGGAATCATGGATGGACTGTTATTCCCTCGGCAAGAAAGCCTGACGACTTGGAAAGTCTTAGAAAAGATGGTTTTACTCCTGTGGGGCTGGATCTAACCTCCGGCGAATCCATACGGAATGCAGTGGAGGAAACCATGAATTTGTGCGGGGGAAGGCTTGGCGGAGTGATTAACAACTCCGGTTACGGTCAATCGGGAGCCATTGAAGATCTTTCCCGCTATGATATGGTCCGGCAATTTGAGGTGAATGTGTTCGGTATGCAGGAGCTGACCAATAAGCTGATTCCGGTATTCAGGAAACAGGGAGGGGGGCGTATAGTCAATATCAGTTCCGTCCTGGGCCGAATCAGCATGCCTTTCATGGGTATATATTCGGCTTCCAAGTTCGCCATGGAAGCGATAACTGACGCTCTGCGTGTGGAATTACACGGATCAGGTATTGCCGTCGTTCTTGTTCAGCCGGGACCGATCGAATCTGCATTCAGGTCCAACTCTGCGGAGTGGGCTCGGAGCATGCTGAAGAGCGCCGTGTCGCCATACCGGACGATATATGAGTCCGAGCTTTCGCGGGGCGGCACCCTTCAAAATGACGAGCATCTTTTCATGAAACCTCCTGAGGCAGTTGCCCGCAAGATTCTCAAGGCGCTTGATTCCCCGCGCCCCCGCACGCGATATAAGGTGACTGTGCCGGCTTATGCAGGGGCTTTTATGCGCCGTTTTTCAACGGATGCAATTAATGACCGGATAATGCTGTCACGATGGAAAAGAAAAATCGGGCGGATCGGACAGATCAAGGATTAAAAGTTTTTTTGGCTGTATGGCCGCCTGCCGTTATTCCTGCCGCGCCGGGGTTATGCAGGTTCGGTTTAAAACCATATCAAAACCCGGACTGTTGCCCCCGTATATGAGGATTCAAAAATAAGGGCTTGAGATCTGATCTTGATACGTTTCATCGGGTTGCTTGACAACGCCCGTGACCGGATGGATGTTATCTTCAAGAACGGATGGTGATGATGACAATGTGGCTGAAATCCGGTTTGGCAATTGTTGTGGCGGCGTTTGCCCTGACGATCGAGACGTCTGAGGCGGAGCGTACATTACGTTCGCAGGTTGAGGAAACGCGCATACCCCGTGTTCAGTTCAGGGATGCCGATCTCGAAGAGGTGGTGGATTCACTGCGCCTGCTCAGTGAGAGACATGACCCGGCAGGCGAGGGCGTTAACATAATCAATTCCGTTCCCCGTGATCATCAGGTGCACAGAATTACCTTGAGTCTGCGCAGGATCAGCCTTCTGGATGCTATAAGATATGTTACGGAGGCTGCTGGTCTGACCTATCGAATTGATGATCGTGCCGTTATCATCACTACCAGGGACGAACGGCCGGACAGAATCGAAACCCGTATGTATCCCGTTCAACCCTCGTTCATGGATGTAATAAAAGGCATGGATGTCAGGGAAGAACAGCCGCGGCGGGAATGGTGGGAAAGATGATCCGGTAATCATTGGTCTCCAGAGCGCGGGACGTCCGTGATTTGGCAGTCTTCTGCATTCTGTTTCAGCTCTTTTTTTGTTTTCTTTTCGCTTCGCCTGCGGCGGGATGTATCCCGGCGCAAGCGGTAACGGCGCACGGCCGACAGGACTATCGGGTACGAAACCAATCCGGCAAGACATCCGATTATCAATCCTCCTGTCATCATCGGAACGAACACCTCAACGCCTGTTTCAAGGAGTTCTCCCATGTTTGCACGCATGTCCAATATGCTGTGTCTGTCCAGCCGACTTGCCATAGCGATGAGGTCGGATCGAACACGGCCGACTGGTGGTCCATCAACGAAATAATTACCCACCTTGTATGTGAATGCGAATATCGGCGGTATCGTAATCGGAGTTGTTATCCATACGGGAAGGATGGCCGCAGCGCGGCTGGCCCGGAAAAATGTCGCCAGCAGGCAGGCGATAATGATCTGGAATCCAATGGTTGGTGTGAATGCTACTCCGAGCCCGATTGCAAATCCAAATGCTGTAGCTTCCGGCGAATTTCTGCGCGACACGAGCGGCCTGAGCCAGCGTCGCCATTTCATTGCGTACGATTTCCCGGCAATACTTTTTTTCACTTTATTTCGGCTGTTTTGACCGGTTATCTGTCTTGCAATGAAAGGCCGAACATCAACTCTCTACTCAATGTGATCTGAAATTGCCGTGTTTTGCGCGGACACGATGCGCCAACTATCATCGCTTTTTATAAGTATGTACTTCATCCGAGTATGCAGAGCTCCGGGTTTTGTGTCAGGTATGCCGGGCGGAGGGCGTTCATGCCCCCTGAGCACCATAATGGTGTCCATGATAGCGGCAGCCTCTCCCGCAGGCCGTAATCCAACTATCTTTATCTCTAATGTGCTGTCGCTGAAAATGGTATCAAAGAGCAGGGCATGACGGGCGACATTTTCCGAACGGCTGGAAAATCTCATTCCCATGATATTTACGAACGTTGAATCCTCGGTATAGTCCGCCCCCCAGGCTTCGGCATCTCCGGAGTTCCATGCGGTTTCCTGCCGTTCAACAATTGCCTTTGCAGATGTTTCCAGATTGGCTCCGAAAGAGGCGGATATGGAAATAACAAGCCATGTAAGAACAGGATATATTCGCCGCTCAAGTGATAGCAGGTACATGATCATGCTTCTGTTATGAATGTTCTCATTCGGTAAAGTAGGGTAATGATATTTAATAGCACTTTAAAAGCAACAAGGTTTCTTCCTATAACGAATTAATACCCTGCCGGGTTCCGTGTCCCCGTCCATCGGGGAGAGGATGATAGGTTTCCTGCCCGCATTTCAGAATACGGCGATTATACCGCCTCAATAGGGCCGATCCCTGATTGTATTGTTTGGTCATAACTCAAGTTCACAGTGAAGTACGTTTGTCGATCGTTCCAGCCGCTTATATGTCTTGGGAAGCGATCAAACTGTGCCCTTAAGGGTTCTCTTGCGGATTTTTCGGTTTTAACTTTACAAGGTTTGCGAGTATACATAGATTTAGCGATCGCAATTAAAAATTGCGCGTATTGCAGGTGCCTTTTTGCAGGTTGATGTATACCATAAGGCATATCGGTGAATCATGGTTTGGAGTATCAGGTTTTTCACGATGGGCGGCGACTTATATTGGCCCGGATGGTGAGGTATGGGTCCGCGAATGCGGGTTTTTCAGGGGGAACCAAGGATTTAAATGGCACAGGTATTTGGTCCCAGCGCAAATTCGCTGGCTAAGTTCAGTCTAATACTGGTTGTATTCCTTGTGGCTGGGCTTTTGTGTGTACTGGATATTGTTCATCGTTCTTCGTACGTTACGCGTGTAGGCGTGGCGAGAGCGCAGCCGGTTCCTTTCAGTCATAAACACCATGCCAATATGGGGATTGATTGTCGGTATTGTCACAATACTGTGGAGTTTTCATCACACGCAAATATCCCACCAACCATGGTGTGCATGAATTGTCACTCGATGGTATGGTCAGATAGTCCGATGCTTGAGCCTGTTCTGGACAGCTGGGAGTCAGGTGAACCAATCAAATGGACGAGGGTCCACAACCTGCCTGATTTTGTCTATTTTGATCACAGTATCCATGTGAACAAGGGTATAGGGTGCGCCACGTGTCACGGGCGAGTGGACGAGATGCCTCTTGTATGGAAAGAGAAGCCGTTGTTCATGAAGTGGTGCCTGGAGTGCCACCGGGAACCCGAACGTTTCATAAGGCCTCGCGAGGAGGTGTTCAATATGGAATATGAACCGCCTGCTGATCAATTGGAAATGGGAGAGGAACTCCTTGTGGAGTACAACGTCAAGAAGGAAAATCACCGCTTAACGGACTGCTGGATATGTCATCGATGAAGACGGGCGAGCATAATAAAGTTACGCTGGATTCCTTAATGAATTCAAGACCCGGCAAACGGGTGGCCGTTATTGATTCCAGCAAAAAGGATGAATCGGGTACTGGCGCCGAACAGGTCCAGGAGCAGGCCGGCCGCAGACTGGACATATCAGAGGTTAGAAAAACCCTTTCAGAAAAAGAAGGCCGCGCATACTGGCGCAGCCTGGAGGAAATTTCGGAATCCGAGGAATTCAGTGACTTGATGAGCCGGGAATTTCCTCATATGGCAGGTGGATTTGAAGGCGTTGACCGTCGGACGTTCATCAAGCTTATGGGTGCGTCCATGGCGATGGCCGGATTGACGGCCTGCACGCGGCAGCCGTCTGAACGCATCGTTCCTTATGTGCGTCCTCCTGAAAAACTGCTGCCGGGCAAGCCTGTTTATTTCGCTTCAGTAATGCCGCTTGGGGGTTATGCACATGGCGTGCTTGCGCGAAGCGACATGGGACGTCCGATAAAGATCGAGGGCAACCCGGACCACCCATCCAGTCTTGGGGGTACCGACGCGATCACCCAGGCGTCCATACTCGGCCTTTATGATCCTGACCGGTCACAATACGTCAAGCATCGGGGTCGCATAAGCACGTGGAACGCGTTTCTATCGAATTTGAATGAGCAGCTGTCTGAACAGCAAGGAAAAGGCGGAGCCGGGCTGCGCATTCTTACGGAGACAATCACCTCGTTGACCATGAAGCGCCAGCTGGAGCGAATCCTTGAGCGCTATCCCAATGCAAAATGGCATCAATACGACCCTGTTTGCAGGGATAATGTGAGGGAAGGGGCGAGGCTGGCCTTCAATAAATACGTTGATACGGTTTATCGCTTTGACCAGGCGGACATAGTGGTGTCCCTTGATTCTGATTTTCTTCAATGGGGGCCGGGTCATACACGCTATGCCCGCGACTTCGCTTCACGGAGGGAGGTTAGTGAAGATAAATCCGATATGAACCGCCTGTATGTTGTGGAATGCGTTCCCAGCCTGACGGGTTCAAATGCGGATCATAGACTGGCTGTTAAGGCGGATGAGGTTGAGGAGATAGCAAGAGCCCTTGCGGAGGAGCTTGGAGTGGATGCCGATGCCCGAAGATCATCGGTTGCTGATGTGAACCGGATCTGGATTGAGTCGGTCGCCCGCGATCTCCGGCGTAATCGCGGATCCTGTCTTGTTGTGGCAGGGGAACATCAACCGCCGGAAGTCCATGCCCTGGCGCATGCGATGAACGATGCTTTGGATTCCTCGGGGCATACAGTTGTTCACGTTGAGCCGGTGGAGGCCAGGCCGGAAAACCATGCGGAGTCCCTTGCTGATCTTGCCGAAGACATGCGGCTGGGCTGGGTTGATATGCTGATAATGGTTGATGTGAACCCAATTTACAATGCCCCGGTCGACCTAGAGTTTGCTGACCGCCTTGAAAGTGTGCCGTTTCGCGTTCACATGGGGTCCTATGACGACGAGACGGCAAATCTGAGTCACTGGCATGTTCCCTTGTCGCACTTTCTGGAGGGATGGAGCGACGCCAGGGCGTACGACGGTACGGCATCTATAGTGCAACCGTTGATAGAACCACTGTACCAATCAAGATCCCAGCATGAATTGATGGCGGCCCTGCTGGGCGAATCGGGTGTTTCCGATCACGATCTGGTGCGTGAATTCTGGGAAGAAAAAGGTATGGCCGGTGATTTCGACGCAGCATGGCGCAAGGCATTGCACGACGGAATCATCGAGGGAACTGCAGCCAATCCCGTGTCAGTAACTGCGAGGAAGGATATACCACGCAGTGCGGATGGAAATAAGGATGGCCTGGAGATTGTATTCAATCGTGATGACGGAGTGATGGACGGCAGGTTCGCCAACAACGGCTGGTTGCAGGAGATGCCGGCTAATATTTCCAAGCTTACCTGGGATAACGCAGTGCTCATGAGTCCTTCAACGGCGGAGGAGATTGGAGTCGCCAATGAAGATGTTGTCGAGATACGACACGAGGGTAGAACAGTCAAAGGTCCTGTATGGGTAACGCCGGGGCATGCCGACGGATCCGTCAGTGTACAGCTTGGTTTTGGCCGCCTGAGAGCCGGACAAGTGGGCAACGGGGTTGGTTTCAATGCGTATGGTATCAGAACCTCCGGGAAGCCATGGTTCGACGGGGGTGTTTCGGTTGAGAAGACGGGTGAAAGATACCAGATGGCAACGACCCAGCATCATCATCGTATGGAGGGACGGCATCTTGTGAGGGTCGGTACACTGGATCGTTTCAAGGAAACGCCGGACTTTGCCCAGAGGATGAAGCCCGAGCCTGCGCAGGATGAGAGCATGTTTCCTCCTTATGATTACAGTACGGGTTATTCATGGGGTATGACGATCAATCTGAATACCTGTATCGGGTGCAATGCCTGTCTTGTGGCGTGCCAGTCAGAGAATAATATCCCCGTGGTAGGCAAGAAAGAGGTCAGGATAGGTCGTGAAATGCACTGGATACGGATTGATCGTTATTACGAAGGAGAGCTTGACGAACCGGATACGCATTTCCAGCCCGTGCCGTGCATGCACTGTGAAAAAGCGCCGTGCGAGCCGGTATGCCCTGTAGGCGCAACCGTTCACAGTTCCGAAGGCCTGAATGAAATGGTGTATAACCGGTGCGTGGGCACCCGTTATTGTTCCAATAACTGCCCGTACAAGGTGCGGCGATTCAATTTCTATCAGTATGCGGATGAAAAAACGCCGAGTTTGAAGCTGTTGAGGAATCCGGATGTGACGGTGCGTGTACGCGGCGTCATGGAGAAGTGCACATACTGTGTTCAGCGCATCAACCGCACCCGTGTGGATGCTGAACTTGAAAACCGGGAGATACGGGATGGCGAGCTTAAGACGGCATGCCAGCAGGCGTGTCCTACTCGTGCCATAGCGTTTGGAAACCTTAACGACCCTGACAGCGAGGTTGTCAAGATGAAGGCACAGCCTCTCAATTACGCATTGCTGGGCGATATCAACGTCCGCCCGCGTACCACTTATCTGGCCAAGGTGAAAAACCCGAACCCTGAATTACTGCAATACAAAAACGAATAATGGATACAAAACCCACAGACAGAGAAGCCATTCTGGGGCAGGTCGGCGATATGTTCGACCGGGATCAGACTGCGGAATCGGTGGGTTCAACCATAACGTCTGCAGTGTTCACCGATAAACCTCCCCGCCAATGGTATATCGGGATGGCCATATCGGCCATGATTCTTGGACTGCTGATGATGTCGGTGGGC
>SLRP01000085.1 GCA_007130845.1 Kiritimatiellia bacterium
AATACCCACAGGATAATACCCACAGGTCCGCCTGCACGTACGACCTGAAGGAAGCCGGGAGCTTCTTCAGCAATTTCCTCCTCTTCCGTCACCAGCCCAGGAGCCACTTCCGCTGGCCCTTCCGCTTCCTGCCCGTACACGGGTTCGGCCGCCATGCCGAAAACGAAAACCACAGCTGTCATAATCCACAATATCGATATTTTGCGCATCGCGTTCTCCTTACTTGTTCTGCTTTCAAACAAACATGTCCATTTATATAAGTGATGTATATATTAGAAATTACACGGCAATAATGGAATCACAATTTTCGCCGCGCAAGTTCGGCATAACGGGTATCCGGAAACTCCCTGACAACCCTCTGGAACATTTCCCGTGCGCGGTTGTCCCTGAGCTGTTCCAAGGCTTCACCCGCCTTGAAAAGGGCCTCCGGTTGACTGTCCCTCTGCTCCTTGAAAAGGACAACAGTGCGCATGTAGTCGAGCACGGCATCTTCATACAGTCCCCTGGACGCCTTGATATCCCCGCGGTAAATCTGGGCGCGCGCGGCATCCGCGCGGCTTCCGTCGCTGATTAATTCATTCATCTTCGCTTCAAGCTCGTCGTATTGTCCCGCGCGGAGCATGGCGCGATGATACGACCACAGGATATCGCGGTTTTCACGCATGCGCGGCGTGTTGCTGAACAGCCGTTCATAAGTGCCGACCGCGGAGGCATGATCCCCCTTGCCCATTTGAGCGCGGGCTATAAGGTCCATTGACCGGTTATCCCATTCAAGGTGGCGATACCGCCGTACAAGGTCCTCAAGGATTTCGATGGCCTGGTCGTATCTTTCGTTCCTTATCAACTGCTGAGCCTCCCCAAATTCATCCGGGCGGGGGGCGTATGCGCGTTCATATCTTCCCGGGGCAAACGTACGTGTGCCGCGCGGCTCCGTAAGGATAATTTCACCATTGGGCCTCGCCCGTATATCGGTTCCCTCAACCCTGCTGCCGTCAGGAAGCACCACATACGGCCTGTCTGCATAAACATGGCCGCCGGCAACAATTAATCCCGCGGCCATAAGCCATATTACCTTTTTCAACTTCGCACTGAGTGTGATCATGATGTTTTCCTTCCTTTCTTCAAAAATGGAAACTCAAGACGCTCCTCCGCCTCCCGCAACCGCTCGTCGGCGCCCTTCACGGCGCTGTTCGCGGACAAAATCAACATGTCCACCCCTTGGAAATACATTCAAATAGTGCTCGCTTAGCTCCTCCACATCGTCGTACCTCTCGGTTTCCATGCTCAATTCAATCGCGGCAATCAGGCTGTCCTCAATAATGGGCCTGAAATCCCGGTTGCCGGGATCCATTAAAAGGCCGATGGTCACAAACGTTCCGAGCGCGCGATCCTTTTCACCCGCCTCCCGCTGAATCAAGCCTACCTTGTACTCGGCGCGCTGATTGCGGATAGCGTCATCGGAAAATCTAAGTATATCCCGCAGCTCGTTCTGCGCTTCCCTGTACTGTCCAAGCCCGCGATGAGCCTCCGCTTTTGCAAATTTCGCGTCATAATAAAATGGAGTCTGAGGAAATTGATCGAACAGCCGCGTCAGATAATCAACAGCATCGTC
Source organism: Kiritimatiellia bacterium (assembly GCA_007130845.1). Taxonomy (GTDB): domain Bacteria; phylum Verrucomicrobiota; class Kiritimatiellia; order SLAD01; family SLAD01; genus SLRP01. Next base: position 1,613 of record SLRP01000085.1, read on the forward strand.
ATACCGGTCCTGAGCTATATTCGCCTGCCCAAGGCCAAAAAGCGCCCGTTGTAGCAGTCCATCGTCATCCGTCGTATCAACTACGCGTTCATAGGCGGGTATGACCGTTTCAAACAGCCCCGCATCAAGCATCCTCTGCCCGACACGTGTGAATTCGACCGGGGAATAAGCTTCAGGCGACGCCATCATATCCTGAAACGCGTCCCGCGCGATATCATACATCTCGTTTTCAATAGCCGCATCAACAAGGGCAAAAAGCGCGCTCTGGCCTTCAGTTGAATCAGGATATGTTCGAGCAAGCTCCTCGAATGTTTCCGCCGCGTCCCTGGAACGGCCTAGACCGACTTGAATCTGCCCCTTGTCGAACATGGCTCGCGGGGCAAGGTTGGACTCAGGGTATTGGCCAAGAAAGCGGTCATATGCCGAAATCGCCCTTTCACGGAAATCGGGGACCCTGTCTTCAGGCTCACTGATCCGTCCCAGTCCGAAACCTATGTAAAAATTAGCCCTTTCCAACAGCGGCCTGTTGCGCTCTGCATCTTCCGGCCTTGCGTTATATGGGGAATCAGGATTGCCGGCCCACTGTATAACCTGATTATATCCGGATATGGCTTCACGGTGCTCGCCGGCACGCCGGTGGCTGTCTGCAAGCAGGTATTGGGCGCGCACCTTGTCATGTCCGGGCGGGGCTTCATCAACATAGCCGGCAAACTGTTCCACCGCCTGCTCATAATCCTCTACTTGATAATATGCCCAAGCCCTGGCGAATCTGGCTCTGAGAGCAAATTCGTGTCTAGGATATGTCTCTATTATTCGTTGATAGAATTCATGAGCGCCGCCTATATCACTCTCCGATTCCTTCAGGCGCGCAAGATCAAACATGACCCGCGGCGCCCGTTCATGCTGAGGGAAATGACTTATATAGGTCTCGTAGACCGCCATGTATTTTTCCTCGTCCTCAACCTCCGTCCTGTAATGATTGGCAGCCGCAAGGATTGCCCTGGCAGCGATATCACTGCCTGAAAAGCGCTCGGCCAGATACTCAACCATCATGTCGGCATGCAAATCGTCCCCGGTACGAAGATACGCAAGAAGCAAATTCGAAAGAGCGCGCAGGGACGGCTCCTCTTCCGGATAAGTGTTGACCATCCGCAGGTATTCCCGGATAGCCTCGTCATATCTTCCCTGACGGAAGAGATCGTCACCCATGCGGAACTGGGCCTGTACCGCCTCACCCAGAAGCTCGCCGAAATCGATATTTACGCTGCGTCCATACTCTTCCTCCAGCATATCAACAAGGGCCTGACCTCGAATACCGGCTTCAGGACCCCATTCACTGCCCCCGTACCGCGCGAACACATTGTAATACTCGGTAAGGGCGGACTGCAACACGCGGAGCAGATCTCCCTCTGAAGCGCCCTGTTCGCGCATTTCCTTGAATTGCCGTTCATAGAGATCCCCCAGTAGAAATCTGACGGTTGCCATGGGACTCTGAGCCATTGGAAAGTTCTGTTCGCGGAGCTGACGATCAATCGTCCGCATTGTTTCCATATGTTCCCTTATGAGGCTGCGCGCCCGGCTTTCATTCCCTCTCTCCAATTCCACATAAGCCAGGATCGGAATTGACCGGGCAAACCAGAGATCCTGTCCACCCCATTGAATTTCCGCGGCCATCTCCTGGCTCTTATCGAGAAATTCATCCCGCTCATTTCCGGATGAATCCCGCGCTATTGACAGGTAAAGCCTCGCCAGATCCGTCATCAGCCTCCGTTCCGCGCCCGGCTCCTCAAGCTCCGAAGCAATAGTTCTCCTGTACGACTCCGCGGCTCCCTTCAGGTCGCCTACCCTCTCAAGAAGCTGACCAAATTCATAGGTGGCCTCCTGGTACACCCTCAAAAGGTCGGGATCATCCGGAACACGGTCCTCGTATCTGTCAAAGAATTCGTCATAGACTTCGCGTGCGCGGTCGATATTTCCCATGCGGGCATGCCCTGAACCGATGGCAAGGCGGATGGCTTCAGCCTGAGGCTGTCCGGCGGGCAACTCGGCAAGCAGTTTTTCAGCGTCATCAAACCGGCGCTGGGCTATCCTGACCTCCGCCCGCACAAGCAGCACACGTTCACGCTGATCGGGATGACGTTCCAGCACCCGATCCAGCACACGCATGGCATAATCAGGAAGACCCTGATCCACCAGACCGCGTGCGAATTCATACTCCCTGTCCACATCCATGGCGTTAATGGATGCCGCTGAAAAAAACATCAAGGCGCATATAACCGAGGGCAACAACAATCGATGGACCTTATTCACCATATACCCTTTCCGAAGATGACAGGAGGCAGAAGAATATTCTTAGAACAGGATATCGCATAACCACTACCGTCTCATTGAAGTGTACGCCTTCACAATATTGCCGTCAAGCATGACACACCCGTGCATATCCTACATCAAACGATGTTACAATTCCACATGGAACGCCAGGTGGGCCTCGATATCCTGCGCTATCCTGTCCACCAGGTCCCGGGGAACGGCCTTGTTAACCTTCAACAAAGCAAGCGACTGATCCGCCTTAGTATTATGAGGATTGCGCACATCGTCTATATTGATGCCTTCGCCAGCGATGGATGCGGCAATCCTGCCCAGCACACCCGGACGATCACGGTATGTAAACACAACGCAATGCCCCTTTGGCTCGAAATACAACTTGTCGAAATCGTTGATGCGGGAGATCATAAGGTTGCCCTCCGCCACCGTCCCCCTCACGCTGGCATGTCGGAACTCATCTCTTGAAACATGGCCCGTCATGTCAATGGTGATGGAGTTATTGTACCCCTTGCTCTCATCGGTTTCCCGATCGATGTATTCGACGCCCATTTCCTTCAGGTACAACAGCGCAGCCGCATAATCCATTGTCCGGTCGAAATCCTTGTTCAGCGCAGCTGTTATGGGCAGTATGAGCCATTTGGAATAGGGCTTCAGAGACCCGTAGAAACTTGTCTCTATGAGCTTAAGCGGTACTTCCCTGCCCAGCGCATGCCGGCACAGCCGAGCAAGGGTGTTGGATAATTCTCCGAACGCCTCATCCAGACCTGCTGGAATATCGCGGTTTACAACATAGGAGCTGATTCCCTTTTCATCATATTCAATCAACTGCTCGGCGGCCCGGCGCGCAGCGTTGACATTAGCCTCACGCGTACTTGCCCCCAGATGAGGCAGCATGACGTCCGCAATGTCGGCCACGCTCTTGGGGCCGGCTTCATCCTTTGGATAAACGTCGTTGAGGAACCGCAGTTTTCTCTCCGGCTTTATCCGACGAAGATCCTCCTCATTAATCACCCCTGAACGGGATGTGTTTATCAAGGTCGCCCCAACCTTCATAAGGCCCAGCAATGACGCGTCTATCATGTTCCTTGTCTGATCATTCTCAGGAATATGTAGCGACACGTAGTCGCTCTGTTCGAACAGTGTCGGAATTTCTACAAGCTCAACGCCAAGATCGCGCGCGCGGTCTCCGCCCAGCACAGGGTCGTAACCCAGCACCCTGACGTCAAATCCGCGCAATCTCCTGACAAGAAGCTTTCCGATGGCGCCCAATCCCATGACACCGATCGTCTTGCCTGCCAGCTCCCTGCCCATGAACTTCTTCTTTTCCCATTGACCGGAACGCACAGAAGGATCCGCCTTGATCACATGGCGTGCATCCGCGAGCATCATTGCAATCGCCAGTTCCACCACGGCGTTGGCATTGGCCCCCGGGGTATTCATCACATCAATGCCCTTCTGTCGGGCGTATTTGGTGTCGATGGTATTGTATCCGGCTCCGGCGCGGATGATTACCTTGAGGGAGGGAAGGCTGTCGATAACCTCTTTGGTTATCCGCTCACTGCGCACGATGAGCACATAGGTGTCGGAATGAGCTTCAATCAATTCATCCAGGGATTTCTCTTCGTCCTGCACCACGTGATAACCGCCGTGCTCCTCAAGAACGGTTCGGGCCATGGGGTCAAGCTTGGTTGGTATAAGCACTTTCTTCATGATTAACAGAGGTAAACTCCTTGTATTATTAAATTCACGGCTTTGTGTAGGACCGCCAAGACTACGACAATGAGGACGCCATGAAAAGGGGTAAAATATTTTTGCCGCTTGACCGCGATACTTCACCCTTCTAATGTGTGTCGACATGCTCAAGGTAAATGCCACATTTAAAGTCGTGCTTTTGGCCTCCGCATTTATGATCCTTGGTTTTCCGGAACCCGCAGGCGCGTCGCGTGTGTATGAGGAGGATGATGATGCGAGAAGGCCGTTCTTCACATTTCTGCGTCCGGCGGAATCCGACCCGGAATCCCAGCTGGCTTATTCCGACGAGCTTCGAGAAAACAACCGGCCCCGCGGCGCCATGCGCCAGTACCGGGCCCTGGTTCGGCACTGGCCGAACTCGCGAGAAGCGCCCCGGGCTCAATACAAATACGCAAGGCTTCTTGAAGAACGCGGCCGCGAATCCAGGGCCTTCGACGAATATCAAACACTGATTGACGACTATGCCGGACAATTCCCGTATTCGGACGTACTGGAACGCCAGTTGAGGATCGCGAAAGGTCACCTTGAAGAGCGACGCGGCCGGATTTTTTTCTTTCGAGGCTTCACATCGCCCGAACGGGCCATACCGAAACTCGAAAACATCATTGACAACGCCCCCCAGTGGGGTCGCGCTCCTGAAGCTCAATATCTTCTAGGCAAGGCTTACGAAATGACGCGGGATTACCTTCTGGCGGCGCACGCATATGAGACGCTCCAGATTCGATATCCCCGGAGCGAGTTCGTGGAAGAAGCCGCATTCGGTAGAGCCAGAGTCCTCTATCAAATAGCCCGTGAACACCGCAACTACGACCAGGCTTCCGAAACGGCTATTATCGCGCTTAACATGTTCCTTCGCAACCACCCTGGATCGGAGCACCGGGATACAGCGCGTGAATATGTTGAGACCCTCACGGAACAGCGTGCTCGTATAGCCTTCAATAAGGCGGATTATTACGACCGAATAGCCAAAAGACCCCGTGCAGCCATAATGGCCTACGAGATGCTGGTCGAGCGGTTTCCCAGGTCGGATTGGACCGAACACGCCCAGTCGCGCATAGATGCCCTGCAATCCAAGATGGAGGGGTCAAGTGAAAAGTGACGGATTAAAAGGATTCCGCATATTCATTTCCTCGATCATAGTTACTATCCTGCTGGCGTCCTACGGATGCGTCGGATACCAACTCGGATCAATGCTTCCGCCGGATATTGAGACGGTGTATGTGCCCACGATAATCAACAATACCGATGAACCCCTGCTTGAAGTGGAAGCCAC
>SLRP01000170.1 GCA_007130845.1 Kiritimatiellia bacterium
CTTTCCGGGTTTGAGGTTTATCTTCATTGGAGCTTGTTCCGGCTTCCGCTCCCTTTTTCGGCTTGGAAGGACGTGTTCGCCCCCTTTCAGTTTTGCTTCGTCCGGATTTCTTGTCTGAATCCCTGCCCTTTACCAACTTCGTATCAAAACGCACCATTTTGTCCGCCCATCGATTGAATAATTATTTCAAGTTACAATTCTTATCGGTAGATTCGTAACACCTATTAATATAAGGAATCACACTAAAATATTTCTTTACATACTACAAGAACACTATAATCTCTACTATTTCTATCGAGAAATGTATGATTTGGATGTATATTTTCGTTTCTCCAACAAGCACACTGGATTGACTGAAAGTCCCGGAATCTTGCGATTGCCATTACAATTAAACTATTATATGTGTCGATTTATTATTCATTATTGGAAGGAGAAATGACCGACATGAAACTTGAAACCATATGCCTGCACGGCGGACATCAGCCGGACTCTACAACTTTTGCCCGCGGTGTACCGGTATTCCGGACCAGTTCATACGTATTCAAAAATACGGAACATGCAGCAAACCTCTTTGCATTGAAGGAACTGGGCAATATTTATACACGCCTTATGAACCCGACCACTGAAATACTCGAAAAGCGTGTTGCCCTTCTGGAAGGAGCGCACGAGCTGGCAGGCCTGGGAGTCGCATCCGGGACAGCCGGGTGTTTTTACTCCGTGATCAACCTGGCGCAGACGGGCGACAACATTATATCTTCGCGCAATCTATATGGCGGCACATATACGCAATTCAACGACATCCTTCCGACACTTGGAATCAATGTTAAGTTTGTGGATTCCCAGGATCCGGAGAATTTCGCGAAAGCGATTGACGGCAAGACCCGGGCAATATTCGTTGAAACCGTATCAAACCCCGCCCTTGAAGTTCTCGATCTTAAGGCGGTATCGGAAATAGCGCATGCGCATGGAATGCCTTTGATTGTTGATGCCACGTTTTCAACACCCTACCTGACCAAACCGCTGGATTTCGGTGCGGACATAATAGTGCACTCCCTTACGAAATGGTTTGGGGGACACGGCACAGGAATCGGAGGTGTCGTGGTTGATTCAGGCAGGTTCAAATGGGATAGCGGGAAACACCCGTTATACGATACTCCGGACACGTCATACCATGGACTTCGCTGGGGGCATGATCTGCCGGATGAACTTGCTCCACTGGCGTACATACTGCGCATGCGCACGGTGCCGCTGAGAAATCTCGGAGCCTGCATCTCCCCAGACAACGCATGGATGTTCTTGCAGGGGATTGAAACCTTGCCCCTGCGCATGGAGCAGCACTGTGTAAACGCCATGACAGTAGCCAGACATCTCAAAGATCACGACAAAGTCGAATGGGTTCGTTTCCCGGGTCTGCCTGACGATCCGGAGTTCGAGAAGAACAAGAAATATCTCAAGGGTAAAGGCGGGTCGATAGTCGTATTCGGCATAAAGGGAGGAGCAGCTTCCGGCTCGAAATTCATCGAGAGCCTGAATCTCCACTCGCACCTTGCCAACGTGGGCGACGCTAAGAGCCTGGCCATTCATCCCGCAACCACAACTCATTCGCAACTTAATGAAGAGCAGCAGCGCGGGGCCGGAATCACACCTGAAATGGTCCGGCTATCTGTTGGAATTGAACATATCGACGACATACTCGAAGATATTGATCAAGCCCTGTCTGCTGCCACGGCATGAATCTGATTGTTGCGAAGTTTATTTACAGTCTCCGCTCCGGCGAGGGACGGGAGTTCTATTTTGGCAATACCTTCGGATATCGAAACGATAAATAGTCGTTTCTTTACGTTTGCTGAGCCGCCTGATAATCCGATGATTCTCCAGTCAGGAGAATCATTCGGTCCGGTAACCCTTGCATATGAGACCTATGGAACACTCTCAACAGGACGGGACAATGCCATTCTGGTATTTCATGCGCTTTCCGGAAGTCAGCACGCAGCGGGCTTCAACGCGTCCATTCCTGAAGCCGGGGAATTGTGGACGGATGAGAACTTTGCCGGCTGGTGGCATGATTTCATAGGGCCTGGAAAGGCACTGGACACGAATGAGTTTTTCGTTGTCTGCGCCAATTATATGGGAGGGTGTTACGGGTCTACCGGACCCCGTTCGATCAATCCCGACACCGGCAAACCATATGGCGGATCCTTTCCGATAATATCGTTGGGCGACATAGTGGACTCCCAGACACGCTTACTGGATCACCTTGGCATAGAGAAACTGCACGCCGTAGTAGGACCGTCAATCGGAGGACTGCTGGCCCTCAATATGGCCACCCGCTATCCGCACAGGGTGAACATTGTAATATCCATTTCCTCAAATCTGGGGGTCAGTGTTCTTCAGCGTGTGTTAAATTTCGAACAAATTTTCGCCATAGAAGAGGATGAAAACTTCAATGGAGGAGACTATTACGAAAAACAGCCTCCGAATCGCGGCCTGACCCTTGCGCGCATGATTGCGCACAAGTCATATATTTCTCTAAGCGCCATGGAACGCCGCGCTCGCGGAGAGGTCATCAAGCGGGAACCCGAGCTTAAACGCTATCAGCTAACTGACCCCGTCGAGTCCTATATGCTTCATCAAGGCCAGAAATTCGCACAACGTTTTGACGCAAACACATATCTTAGAATTGTCTCCGCATGGCAGCAGTTTGATCTGCTGCGTGATGGGCAGGCTTCCGATTTCAGAGATCTGTTCAGCCGTTGCCGGCATCAGCGCTTTCTGGTATTCAGCACCGATTCCGACGTTTGTTACTATCCTGACGAACAGGCAAAACTGGTTTCAGTGCTAAAGAAGTCCAAAATCAGTACGCAGCATATTACCGTTCACTCCGAAAAGGGACACGACGCATTTCTACTCGAACCCAACATGTTCACACCTCATCTCGATTTCATGCTCAAGGATCGGTATGAATAGACGTTCCAGCCTGTCCTGGGGTACAGGTCGTAGTAACAGGCGGAGAACCGTATTTCCTGAGTTCCGAAATGGGACACCCATTCAGTCGACCGGGCTTTTGCAGTCGCTAAAGCGATGACGGACAATACGGCGCAAGGGGAGTCGGTTAAGGGAGGCCGAGTAAGGGTGTTCGCGTAAGTGTGTTTTTTGACGGGGTACCGCCTTTGAAAGCGCCGTAAGCATGGCCGCTGCGCGATGTTCGGAACGATGGACCAATAGCTTCTCTTGCCCGAAAGGTCCCGTCATAACCCCCGCTCTTTACACTTAACCGGATACCCTTAAACGGCTACCCTTACCCGACTCCGCTTCCCACGCCTTCCGATATCCCCGCAGTCGAAACATCCGCTCATCCCTGTATACGAATTGGCTTCAATTATATCCATGAGACACCCAATAACGCAATCGCTCCGTTGCAAATCAAAAAGTTATGACTCGATTTCGAGGGCACTCGGAACACAGGCCAAGGATCGATATGAATAGACGTTCCAGCCTGTCCTGGGGCTACAGGTCTTCGTAACAGGCGGAGAACCGTATTTCAGATCCGATACTCGGTCATCAGGCGTTTCTCCGTATCGCCCTCAACAATACCGGCACGGACTTCGACATGAGGAACCAGGGTGGAATTCATCAGCTTCTTCTTGAGCAGATTATCCATTTGAAAGATGCCCGCAGAATTATGCAGCTCAACATTTATTCTCACAGGTTTATCATCTCCCTTGAGTATCTTTACGCTTTTTACCGCCATGGCCGAAACCGAATGAATGTTTATCTGACCGGAATCAAACGGGATGCGCGAGCGGCCTTCCGTCATATCGCATGCATCCGCCAGTTTTACGCAGCCAGCCTCTATTGTCAGACACCTTTGATCCGAGTTGTGCGCTATAATGGCGTGAAGAGTCTCGCTCACCATTGCTGTCAACTGAGGCTCCTCGTAGATCCCTTCGAGCAACTGACGTGCTTTCGGATAGGATATGATAAGACTGAAAAGTTCGTGATTGTCGCGATGTATGGAAATACCGACATCGTGCAGTGCGGCTGCGAGCACTACGATAACTTCGGAGTCTTCAGCAGTCAGCTTATGATTTGTAACCGCATCGGGCGCTACACCGCGTTCCTTCAGCAGTCGTAAAATGCGAAGGGCGGCATTGGTTACTATGCGGATATGCACCTCGCCATGATCGCTTATACCAGACCGGTCCACGGCGTTAACGTTGGCTGAACGCCAAAGCTGCGCCATTTCCTCGTCGGAATTTATCCTGTCGAGGAGTTTCTCCAGTTTGCGGTTGCCTTTGGCTGGTATGCGCAGTCCCATTAATGATCTTTCGGGTAAGAACAGGGACCTAATTAGCAGTTGGACAGCCGGAATGTCAATATTCCAATGTTTTGAAGACAGGTATACGGGATGCCCGGCCGCACCACGCCGGTCATCCCGCTGAATAAACCCTGCTTATTATTTTATGAACAGCATTTCGCTGTATCTAGGGAGAGGCCACAGGTCATCGGCTATGACAGTCTCCATTTCATCAGCCATACCTCGGACCTTGTTCATTGCCGGAATGATACTGTCTCTGCAATACCGGGCGTGCTCCAATTCCGACCCGTCGGAATCATGGGCCATTACCCCATCCAGATCTGCAATGGCGTCTTCCATTGAATGAATCAGGTCGTTCAGATGATCAAGTGATGTGGTGTCGAATTTCTTTCCTATGGATTTGAGAGATGACGATGTAGTTGCCAGTTCTCCTTGGTATCGATAGGCGGCTGGAAGAATCATTGTCTTGGCCATTTCCAGGCACAATCGACCTTCAGTAACAATATCCTCGCAATATCGCTCGGTATATATCTCGTTGCGGCTCTTGAATTCGCGCTCGGAAAGCACTCCGTACTTGGAAAGCAGATCGTAATATTCCTTCTTCTCAATCGCCTCCATTGCATCGGCGGTCGAGGCCAGGTTGGGCAAACCGCGCTTTTCAGCCTCCTTGTGCCAGGAATCTGCATAGTTGTCGCCGTTGAAAATTACATTCTTGTGTTCTTTGACGACGGACTGCAGCAGTTTCTGCACGGCCTCATTCAACTTGCCAGGGTCCCCGCCGGTCGCATTCTCGAGTTCCGTAGCCATGTAATCAAGGCTTTCGGATACTATTGAATTCAGAATTACGAGCGGCCCGGCTATAGACTGACTGGATCCCACTGCCCGGAATTCGAACTTGTTTCCGGTAAACGCAAACGGGCTTGTGCGATTGCGGTCGCCCGCGTGCCGAGGCAGGGGAGGAAGGGTGTCCACGCCGACTTTGATTTCGCCCGGCTGTCGCGACTCTTTTGCGCCCCCTCTTTCTATTTGCTCGAAGATATCGGTAAGCTGTTCTCCCAGAAATACAGATATTATGGCCGGAGGAGCCTCATTGGCGCCAAGGCGATGGTCATTTCCTGAATGAGCAATCGCTGCGCGCAACATTTCGCTGTTCTTATGCACGGCCCTTATAACAGCAGCGCAGAACACCAGGAACTGGGCGTTCTCATGAGGGGTATCACCCGGCTCCAGGAGATTCATGCTGTCGGTCCCCATGGACCAGTTGAGGTGTTTGCCCGACCCGTTGACGCGTGCAAACGGCTTCTCATGCACTAGACATGTCAGACCGTATTTCTGCGCCATTCGCTGCAGTGTAATGATGACCAAATGCTGGTGGTCGGTGGCCACGTTAGCGTTTTCGAACACCGGCGCAACCTCATACTGGCACGGAGCAACTTCGTTATGGCGCGTTTTAACCGGCACACCCAGCTTGTACAGTTCGCGCTCAGCCTCCAGCATGAAAGCGAGCACGCGTTCCGGAATCACCCCGAAATAGTTTGCTTCAAGCTCCTGCCCCTTGGCCGGCTCGGCACCGAACAGGGTGCGTTCGCAGATAACAAGGTCTGGCCGCGAATAGAAAAAATTGCGATCGATCAGAAAATATTCCTGTTCGGCACCGGCCGTGGGATGGACCGTTCCAGGGTTATCATGACCGAATAAAGCCAATATGCGTTGGGCCTGCCGATTCAAAGCCTGCATGGACCTCAACAGCGGTGTCTTCTTATCCAGAGCCTCGCCTGTCCATGAATAGTAAGCAGTGGGTATGCACAAGGTCGTGCCATTGGGATTTTCCAGAATATATGCCGGGCTTGTCACATCCCATGCCGTATATCCGCGCGCCTCGAAAGTTGTACGCAGTCCTCCTGACGGGAAACTGGATGCGTCGGGTTCACCTTGGATCAATTGCTTCCCGGTAAACTCAGTAACGGCGCCTCCATGTCCGTCCGGCGAGAGAAAACTGTCATGCTTCTGAGCAGTAGCGCCGGTCAATGGGTAGAAAATATGAGAATAATGGGTGGCACCCTTTTCAATAGCCCAATCCTTCATGGCAGTAGCCACCGCGTCGGCCACTGCCGGATCAAGTTTTTCACCGTGATGGATGGTATTCTGAAGCGCCCTATACACAGCCTTGGGCAGTCTTTCCCGCATTATGGAATCGCTGAAAATATTCTTCCCGAACAAATCCTTTGTCGGAGTTTCAAGAAAGTTCAACGGCCTTTCTATGGGACGATATGAAGTTATTGCGGACACAGCCGCCTGACGTACATTACTTAGTTTCATTCCATTCTCCTGCTGTTTTAGATGATCAACCTATTATGTGACAGATTACATACACACGACAAAAGAAATATACCCTTCCGTTCGCCGTCCCGGAACACCTGCTCCGAAGATCTTTTGCAGCAAACGCACGGATATCCCGCGCACCTGCGGCAATAGTTTAAATTAATTAAGCAAATATTATGCCAAACACATTCAGGCAACGCGCACCGAATCATAACAAACAGGGAAACAACACATTACACAAATCAAAGAATAATTCACAATTGCCGAATACCTGCCATATCACGACATTATTGTATCTTTATGCAAAACAAAA
>SLRP01000236.1 GCA_007130845.1 Kiritimatiellia bacterium
ACAACCTTATGTTATGTATTCGGGACGCCGCGAACCGCTGAAGGGAACACCACTTCTTCTGGATTATATGCATGCGTTCAGAGATCGTACAGGGCTTGATATACGGATATTATTCACGGGCAGCGGGCAGATCGAAGCCCCGCCGGATCTCGAGCCGTATATAATCGACCTTGGATTTGTTTCGGAAGATGAAAAACGCGAGGCAATGGCGGGCGCCCTTGCATTTGTTCATCCGTCTGTTAATGAAAGCTTGGGGATAGTCGTGCTTGAGGCTTGGCTGGCTCGGACACCCGCCCTCGTGCGGGAGAAGTGCGAAGTCTTAAAATGGCAATGCCTGCGCAGCGGCGGCGGATTATGGTTCCGGAATTATCCGGAGTTCGAAGAAGAGCTCGGACTGCTGTTTGAAAATAAAGACCTCAGGCTCAGCCTTGGAGAGTCTGGACGCGCCTACGTCGAACGGGAATATTCATGGAAATCAGTCGAATCGCGCCTCTTATCCGCTCTGGATGAAACGGAGCAGGTTCCATTAAGCTGATTCCAAGCTTGATATTTCCGTATCCGCCGGCGTTCGTTACGGCCCAAGGACGTGTAAAATGTCATCCGTTTCAAGTCGCGCAGGAGGCCGCCAATTCCATTTTCTGGCGAGAGGCATGATATCCGCAGCAGGACGCTGGTTGTTGATAAGCTCCGCCATTATCCGCATATACGGATCAACATGGGTAAAGAATTTCTTGTAGGCGGAGCATAAATAATTCAACCCCGGCTCTCCGTCCGGAGCTTTTATGAACCTGTGTTTAGGACATTCCCCGTTACAGGCGAAACGCACGGAGCATTCCATACAGTATCCTGGAAGAGTATCGAGCTTGTCGGATCCGAATTTCTTTTGTTGCGGCGAGTCAACCATCTCTCCCAGCGAATTGTTCATCAGGTTGCCAAGCTTGTATTTCGGATATACGAAGTGGTCACAAGAGTAAAGATCTCCATTGTGCTCCATCGCCAATGCCCGTCCGCATTTTTCAGCAAAAACGCATAAACTTGAGCCGATACCGATCCAGTTGCCCAACGCTACGTCAAAATGCTGCACGAATACTTCCCCCACGTCCTTTTTCACCCATTCATTGAAAACTGTTACCAGAAAGTTTCCATATGTAACAGGCGCCACGCTCCACGATGTCACCATGGCCTGCTCTCTATCGCCTCCCTCAAGATCGGGCGGCGTTGCCAGATCAAGCCCCAGGGCCTTGGATTCGCTGTCCGGCTTTCGTTCCACCAGGGGGATGAATTGCAAATAAGTTGATCCTATGTCTTTCAGGAATCGATATACTTTCAGGGGGTATTTCGAGTTCTTACGGTTTACCACGGTGAGCGTGTTGTATTCCACGCCATGCTTCTGCAGATATTCCAACCCCTTAATGACCCGGTCAAATGTGGGTTTCTGACGCTTATCTACGCGATATGCATTGTGAAGTTCCGCCGGCCCGTCGATGCTCAGCCCGACAAGAAAGCGGTTTTCCGCCAGAAATTCACACCACTCATCATTCAGCAATGTGCCGTTTGTCTGGAATGCGTTGGAAACGGGCCGGCCATCGCTGTATTGCCGCTGCAGCTCAACTACGCGTCTGAAGAAATCGACGCCTAGAAGTGTGGGTTCACCTCCCTGCCACGCGAAAGAGACATCCGGACCGCTCTGTGATTGGATATATTCCCTGATATACTTGCTGAGTAGCTTGTCAGACATTCGGAATTTTTCCGCATTGCCGAACAGTTTTTCCTTTTCCAGATAGAAGCAATAGGTGCAGTCCAGGTTGCATATTGGGCCAACCGGCTTGGTCATCACGTGAAAGGGCATTCTCTTCCAAGGAGGAGGTATCGCACTGTATGTATTTTCGTTCATTTTCTTGCAAGAGACCGTAATTCTTGCGAGGGAGGATGGCAACTGTCACAGATCGAAAGCCCGCTTCAATTCTTCAATAGCCGATTCCGGCATCGGAGACACGTTTCCCAATGCCCGGCTGTTTATAATAGCCTCTGCAGTGGATTCCAGAACTTCCAGCCGGTCAAACGCCTCCAATATCGAACCCCCTGCCACAAGAACACCGTCATTTTCAAAAATCAGTATCGGGTTAGATGGATCGAGGAACGATGCGAGTTGTTCCGGGTCGATGAACTGGACGCCGTACGGTACGCAGCCTATCTCGCGTAGAAACACATAACTTTCCGGAATAGTGCGGCTGTTCAATTCCTCACCCGTGAGGCTGAAGGCTGTGGAGTTTACCGTATAGGCGTTTACAATTGAGTAGATATCAGGATGTCTGTCATAGATCGCCATATGATTACGGACAGCCCGGCTTGGACGCCTGCCCTTACCAACGCGCCCCTTTCGCACAAGCACTATGTCCTCCACTTCAAGACTGCATCGGTCAACCTTATAAGGTGTGATCAGGAATGATTCACTATCCAGTCTTGCCGAAAAACTTCCTTCCGTGCTGATCATCAGGCGCTGTTGATATCCGCGCCTCACAAACTCGCACAAGCGCTGCCTCATGTCTTTTTCCCGGCTCGTTGGGGGCTCCCTGTCATACTCGGGTACAGCTGAAAAACTTCTGCGGGGCAGTTCAACCTCGTCATCGGTCAAATACCGGATGTTTCCAATGACGTTGCCCTTTATTATCGTCTTGGCTGCAAATTCCAGAGTCTCAAAACGCTGAAACGCCTCCTGCAATGATTCCCCGCCGGTAACGACACCATGGTTCTCAAGAACAACACAGTCGTAACCCTGCCGCATGGTTTCCGAAATTACCCTGCCCAGAGCAGCGCTGCCCGGAAGCTCATAAGGCGCAAACCCCACCTTGCCGCATACATGGCGTGCCTGGTGAAACACATTGGTGTTCGGGACTTCTCCGGTAATACTGAAGGCCACGAGAGCCACGGGATGCGCGTGAACTATTCCCATGAGGTCAGGGCGCGCTCTGTAAATGGCCTCGTGGAACGGCAGTTCCGATGATGGAGGATGAGGCCCGTCGAAAGAGCCGTCAGAATGAACGCACGCCATGTCCTCGCGTTTGAGATTGCCCTTGTCGACTCGAGCCGGCGTTATCCAGATGTCTCCATTTTCATCGCGTATGGAAATGTTGCCGCCGGATGTAGTTGTCATCCTGTAACGGTAAATGCGCTCCATCGTACGCATTAACTCGTCACGCGGATGTATCCAGCCCATACCCCTCATCCCATCTCCTGGCCGCCTGTTACATTTATGGCCTGGCCGGTCATGTAAGAAGACATATCGGAAGCCAGAAAAGCAACAACGTTCCCGATGTCATCATACGTACAACCCCTGCGCATCGGCACCTGATTGACATAATGGCGCCGTACATCCTCAATATCCCCTGCTCCCGGAACTTTCCCGGCATTAAGATATTGCACGAAAAGCCCTTTTTCTGGATCGGTCCACAACGGTGAATCCAGAAGGTTGCCTGGACATACTGCGTTGACACGCACACCGTGAGGCGCCATTTCAAGGGCAACGCTCTGAACAAGGCCGATGCCGCCGAATTTACTGGACGCATAAGCTGAGTTGGAGGCGCTGCCTTTCTTTCCGGACTTGGAGTTGATCTGGACTATGGATCCGGATTTCTGCTGGCGCATGATCCGGCAGGCGTGTTTAAGGGTCAAGAACTGGCCGAACAGGTTGACATTCATTACCGCTCGCCATTTTTCAGCGTCCGCGTCGCATACGGGCTCGGCAACAAGTATTGCCGCATTCGCAACCACTATATCCACCCGGCCGAATTTCTCCATGGTCTCACTGAAAAGCCTTTCAACATCCGACTCCCTGGTAACATCGCCGGCAACAGCCATGGCGGCCGCACCTGTTCTTCTGGCAACTTCGTCCGCCGTTTGCCGCACAGCCTCAGCCTTCAAATCAAAAACAACTACCGAGCATCCTTCATCGGCAAGACGCCCCGTCAAGGCTGCGCCCAGACCCTGTGCTCCCCCGGTAACTATGGCCACGCGGTCTTTCAAGTCCATATTCATAATTCCTCCTGCCATCTGCTGCTGAATCTGTTATTTCCCTATTCTTGCGGAGCAATGCAGAATCCGGTCAAACATCGCCTCCGAACTGCGCCAATAAAGCCTGTTCCGCTTCCCTGGTCCATGCACCGTCATTCAGATGCCCGGCTACCTCGGGATATTTTAAAGCTAATTCGGACAGCCTGGTCAGTTCCAGTCCCTTGCATGAAGGATAGACAAGAATCTTCCCGGGTATGGCCTGATTCTCTACAGCGCGAATACCTTCAACCGCACCGTCAAGCCCGCTGACGGCGGCTACAGACAGATTGGTGTCCAAATGCCCTTCCGTGACTTTCCTAAGAACTATGCGCATGTCATCAATGGTACTGCCGCTGGTTCCTATGAAATACGCTCCAAGCTCGATATATTTATCCAAGTCCACAGGGTGAGTCACATGATAAGGTATTCCGGCGAATATATTGATGATTGCATGCGGAGCGGATTTATCAACCGCCTCCGCCACCAAGGAAGGCGCCGGAACCATTAATGCCGTGTAATTAAAAGGGCCTTCCCGAGGCTCGGTCCCGGCATTGTATGAATTATATGTCACACCATTTACTGCAGCCAGAGGTTGCGCCAGCCTGCTCAATTGAGCCAGCCGTTCGTCGCTCATATCGCCTCCGTATACAGTTATTTCCGGAACGCCCTGGCAAAGATTCCTGATAACATGCATCGTCCCCATCGGGCCTGCAGCGCCCACAACATTGATGACATCACCGGCTCTTATCTCTCCATTGGGAGGAATGGCGGCATAACCCTTGTCAGGATCATTACCCGTCGTACCCGTTATCCGGACACCACCGTAATGGACCCTCCCCACCGGGGTCGTGACCGGACGTCCGAATCCCCCCCCTCGCTGAACGATGTTTATCAGGCCGTTCTTAGCCAGCTTTGGAAAGACCCTCTCCAGAAGATCCGCATCCGCGCCCAGAAAAACAATATCATCCTTGGATTCATCGGGAATATCGTCAAGATCTGATATATCAAAGGATGAACAATC
This sequence comes from Kiritimatiellia bacterium, assembly GCA_007130845.1. Lineage (GTDB taxonomy): Bacteria > Verrucomicrobiota > Kiritimatiellia > SLAD01 > SLAD01 > SLRP01. The sequence continues at coordinate 5,072 of SLRP01000236.1, forward strand.
CACTGTCAGCGACCTGCCGTCAGACAGCTGTGACTGACGCTCGCTCACAACATATGAATCCTCAACGCATGCCCACGGTTCAACCAGGGCAACTGCGGAGGCCGAAAGCTCGTCTGAGGCCGGAATAAGCATGGATTCGCCTTCCGGAGAAGTGATTACGCGTTCGTCCATCAAAACAAATTCCTGAAGAGCTCCCTCGAAGTTATATCCGAAAGCCGCGTTCGAGTCGGCCGTTTTCAACCAGCGATAATCTGTTTGCACAAGGCATCGATCACCCGGCTTAACACTCCGAACAGATTCTCCGACCTCCATTATTCGAACCACGGTCTCATGGCCCGGTACCGCTGGTTTTGTGCCTGGTACATAACTGGGTATTTCTTCCAAAGTCGATTTGTCCAGAACTGTAACAACTTCGGATTTCCGCCCATGTCCGTCGAACTGCTTCAAAAGCTTCAAATCTGAAAAACATAACCCCGTCACTTCCACGCGCGCCAGAATCTGATGGGGACCGGGAACGGGAACGGATTTATTTTCATTCAGCAGCAGTGTGTCGGGACCGGTCAACTGAACTGCCCGTTGAAAACTGCGGTTGGTTTCACTCATGATTATTTTCTCCTGTATTAAATCAGTTTATTGACATACTCCATTACTGCAGACTGTTCCGAGGGTGATACAGAACGACCGATCTCGGCAAAAAAATCGTTTCTATCCCGCCGCGAGGGAAAACGGGCTTCAGCCCAATCGCTGAGATATCCCATTCCATGATGCCGTTCCAAAACAGTATGCGCATATATTATGTGGGCGCTTTTCAGAAACAGAGGAACGAACGGAGACAGTTCATCAGATTCAAAATCATCGACGAATTTCTGTCCGGGCGCGTTCATCTCCGTGCCCACAATCACCGGAAGATCACGGCTTTCCGCCATTGCAATTACAGACCTAAGATTTGCCAGTTTATCATCACTGACACCCGGAGTGTAGTTGCGGTCCGGTATGATATTAATGGCAGTCACCCCGGATGCCATGGCGGCGTCTAGAAGTTCATCCATCTTCTGCTCTCCTTCGGAGAATCCGTCCAGCCATGCCAGGCAGGGAAGGCCGCCAGCTTCAATAACAAATTCATTCATGTCCTTCATAAGGGGAAAAGAGCGTCCGTCGGGAGAGACATATCCTGCGCCGCCGCGTTTCATGGTCCTGGCGCGAATCAAATTTAACAGCGCTGGATCATCAGGAACTTGTGTAGCAGGCACATCCCCGCCAAGTTTTTCGCTCCAGAACTCTGCCGTAGCTTCGGGACTTCCAAACTCCTCTGCGGCCATAAGCGCATATGCCCTGCAGATATGCCTTTCCGTGGCATTCCCGTCAGGCGTCTGGGGAATAACATCCCGTTCATAGTCTATTGATAAAGGCGCGGTGAAGGTATTCACCCTCTCTACAAGTTCCCTGTTTCGCATTGACGCGGTGTCGCGAAGAGATTGAAGAAATTTTTCAGAGTTACCGGTCAGCCTGCGACGTGGCATTCCGATGCCCATGTGATACGCTATCCCCGGCTCTCCCGGGGAATTAATTACATATTTCTCGAATTCAGGAACAAATACGCGTGATTCAATACCCACACATCCTCGCATATCGAGCATGCGGCAGGCTTCCAGATACTCTTCCAATCCGTCCAGAACATCAAAATCCACTATCCCCGCAGCCGCCAAACCTCGCTCACGAGACAACCATGCTATATGACTCGGGGAATAATTATTCGCATTAAAAGAGAAAAAGGTATGTATATGCAGGTTTACCGCCCCTTCAGGGGCAACCTTGCCAGCAATATCTTCGTCGCAACCCTCCAGAAGATCAATCAATGCGCCCAA
>SLRP01000019.1 GCA_007130845.1 Kiritimatiellia bacterium
AAGTGATAAACCATGGCATGACTGCATCCGGATCCAATATACTCTCCTGTAAATGTCTAATCAAACTTCATGGCGCCGTCTACTGCTATTGACGCGGGAAATGCACGCCATGACAAAATTCTAGTCGCCAAAATTCATGTCTCAAGCCAAGCTGAAACGTATTGTAATTTTATCGGCCTCTAATACTCCATAGATGGAATATCCTCCATCTAAATAACAATAAACCGGCATGCCGTCCGCTTTCTTAATATGCCAGGAATCACAACAATTCCGATAATGGAAAATTCATCTTCAACGGCGATTGCTGAACATATTGTCATATATGAAAATATTATCGCATATGCCAATGGCTTACGATCACACAATTACAATGAAAATCGCCCATTACAGAGGCAGATGCCGGAGCAAACCAATAACCAATATCCAGCGCTAATCAAGCCGGCTTTCGACCCAGGCTAAACTTTTCCCAGTATATTATACCGGACGCCATAAAACATATTTATCTTGACAGTATACCTGCATGCGGCTTCGGGCCCGGTATGAACACATGCTTGCGGTCACATTCAAAGAATCAATGGCGCAGAAAATCGCGGTATCCGCAGATAATAAACTTGAAAAAACTCTTCCATGCCATTAATGATTAACGTTGCGTTAGTGAAGGATATCTCATCAGCACAGGGAAACTGCCACATGACGGATTTCAACTCCTATTACTATGACGAAACAAGGCGCTGCTACCGTCTTAAAACAGAAGAGCCCGATAGTACTGTGCAACCTTCGTCATTCTCAAAGGCGAAGGCTTTCATGCGGACCGCTCTTATCCTGGCAGTTATACTTGTCATGACCGCACTGACCGTTTATGGCGCGCTACATTCCCTTAACCATATGGTGGGTGCCCAGGAAGCTTCGCCTGACAACCCGGTAACCGGAAATAGAGAGAGCCTTCTAAATCAAAGATAAACTTCGTGATCATGGCAGGGCTTGCTGATATCCCTCTGGCCGGTAATTACGAATTTCGTAATCTTTGTCTTTCAGTGACTGGAAATAAATGATAGGCAGTTTTCCATCAATTGGGGCTTATCGACGTGGATGCTCTACCAGAATTCAATATCTATGACATCGGGATCCTGACCCTTCTTGCAATAGGGATATTGCGGGGTTTAGCCAGAGGTCTTTCCGGCGAGATGGCTTCACTTATATCAATCGGCATTGCCGTGACAGCCGTTTGGTTCCTTTATGAGCCCGCCGGCGATTATATCGCCGATTCGACGGGATGGTCGGAACTCAAGTCTCACACCATAGGGGTATTGATAGTGCTGTTCGCGGCGCTGCTGGTATTGCGTATAATAGGCATCGGCCTCAAGAAGATAATGTCCTTCACGTTCAACGGTGTGGTGGAATATCTTGGCGGAGCACTATTCGGTTTGGTCCGTTTCGGGGTAATCATATCAGCCGTGATATTTCTGGTGTACATGCACGGGAGAGACCGCATAAAGGAAGAGGTTACGGAACAATCCCTGATTGGAAGGCATGCTGTCGAATTCATGAGGCCAATGTACGATCAACTGGCGGAACGGTATCCCGAATTGCAACGCATCGCCCCGGACCACTATCCGGAGTTTGAAGACGGTGCTGATGAAGAACCGGAACCCTCACAGGGAGCTGGCCGTTGATTTAATGGTTGCATCCACATCCAATGAAATCATCGAGCAGGTGCGCCTTCACAACGATATCGTCGAGCTGATAGGTCGATATGTTCCGCTGAAAAAATCAGGCGCCCGATACAGGGCTCTGTGCCCATTTCACAAGGAAAAGACGCCCTCATTCCACGTTGACCCTCAAAAGCAGCTCTATTATTGCTTCGGATGCCATGCAGGCGGAGATGCGTTCAAGTTCGTCATGGAATATGAAAAAGTTGATTTCAATGCCGCGCTCAGGATGCTGGCTGAACGATCCGGGATTAACGTAGAGGGCATGGGGCGGAGCCCGTCCGGCGGTGCGGACCGGGAAAAACTCTATCGCCTTCATGAATCTCTATCCATGTTTTATCATCGCATATTGCTCGAATCAAAGCTTGCTGGACATGCCCGGGAATATCTTCGGGAACGCGGCCTTGAAAAATCCGCAGGGGACTACCTGCTGGGATATGCGCCTGACAAGCCGGGCACATTGATCCAATGGGCTGAAAAGAATGATTTCGAGGTAAGAGATCTGGAAGCTGCCGGAGTTCTGGTAAGGTCCGAACGTGATAAAGGACATTATGAGAGGTTTCGGAACCGACTGATGTTCCCCGTTCGAAACGTCATGGGCAAGGTCGTGGGTTTCAGCGGGCGCCTGCTTGGCGAAGGAAGCGGTGGAAAATATGTAAACAGCCCGGAAACATTGCTTTTCAAGAAAAGCCACATCCTGTATGCGCTCGACACGGCCAGAAAATCCATAATTGACACCTATACTGCTATTGTGTGCGAGGGCCAGATAGACGTCATACGGTGTCACCAGGCAGGATTTCATAATGCCGTTGCCCCTCAAGGAACCGCCGTGACGGAAGATCACGGAAACCTTCTGAAAAGATACGCGGATGAGGCAATCCTTGTATTTGACTCGGACAAGGCCGGTCAAAACGCAGCGCTGCACGCGGCTGAGATATGCGTTGCCGCTGGATTGAGTGTCCGTATCGCGGCATTACCCGAAGGAGAGGATCCGGACTCGCTTATCCGGTCCAAGGGGGGGGAAGCCTTCAAGGATCTCGTTGATTCGGCACAATCGCTAATCGAATTTCATGTGGGAATCCTATCAAAAACGGAGGACTTGAACTCTGAAACCGGCAGAAAAAGGGCAGCCGAAGCCATATTGGAAACCATCCGGCATGCCCCGGGTGCAATCGACAGGGATGAGTATATCCGGCAGGCCTCCGCCGGACTCGGTATACGGGAGAAAGCACTGCGTCAGGATCTGCAGAAAAAGCTGAGGCCCGGGCGGCGAAAAAATGATCAGGATTTCCGACCTGCCCAGCCTCCGGCCCATCCCCCGCATGAGGTTGCCCTGATCGAATTGCTGACAGCGCACCCGGAGCTCATGAATTTCATTGCGGAATACCTCCCGTTAAGGGTCATTACGGATCCCGATTGCAGGACTATTATTGATTGTATATGGAAACTTCCAGAGGACGAATCATTCAACCTTCTGACTGAATTACGTGATGCGAGCGCGGAATGCCGGAGACTTGCCGCCCAGATCCAAATGCAGGCGCGAACCATCACGGATCAGGATATATCCCCGGAAAAGGCTGCCAAGGAACTCATCCTGGCCTTGCGGCAAAAGGATCTTGAGCGGCAAAGGGATGCATGTAAGCGGAGAATCAAGGAAGCCGGTAGCTCCGAGGAGAGGCGAGCACTTCTGGCTGAAAGCGCAAGCCTGACTCTATTGATAAAAAAACTTGGTTCAGGCTGGGAGAATGCACTCCCGTCACTTGAATTGAGGGATAAGATGGCGTAACAGTATTAATTCATGTCCGCCAAATGCTTGACAAAGCACAATGAGTAATAAATATTCTGGGCATTCGCTGATATAATAGAGTTCGTGTGCCAAATTCCGGGAGTCTTCATGGTAAAGTCAGTCAAGAAAAAAACAGCCAGACGTAAAACTGCCACCACAAGCAAGAGAACCCCTCGAAAAAGTTCCGCAGGACGTTCTTCACGCGTTACCGCGTCTGCACAAAGCCGTAAAAGGGTGAAAAAGGCCGCCGTTAAAAAGCCTGTCTCCGCTACCCGTTCCCCCTCATCCAAGCCCTCAAAGGAAAAAACTGAAAAACCCGGTCAGGGCGACGGCAATGTCGTTGAGGTAATGGTTAACCGCGAGGAACGCAACCAGAAGATCAAGGATCTCATACAGCTCGCCGGCGACCAGGGCTATGTGACATACGACGATATCAACGAATCCATGCCGGAAAGCGTAATCAATCCTGAAGAGCTTGATGGGATAGTAATTCTTCTGCGGGGAATGGATATAGAGGTCATTGAGTCTTCGGATGTTGAAAAGTTTAAGCTGACCGCGGAGAAGGAGGAGCGCGCCAAGCAGGCGCAGCGCATGGATGTTCTGGATGACCCCGTGCGAATGTACCTCAAGCAGATGGGGCAGGTTCCCCTGCTGACCCGCGAACAGGAGGTCGAGATCTCCAAGCGCATAGAAGAAGCGGAGATTAAGTCCAGGGAACTGTTCAATCTTTTCGGATGCGCCGCCGAAGCTTATCTTGATCTGTCAGACCGTTTGAAAAACGGCCAGGAACGTTTTGACCGGGTAATCAACGACAAGCATGTGGAGAGCAGGGAAAAATACCTGGTGAAGCTTCCCCAACTGCACAGCAAGATAGAAGCGCAGCACGCGGAAGTTGGCAAAAAATGGGCGGCATTACAGAAAAGCCGCCAGACAAAATCCGAAAAGCAGAAAAGACTGAAGGCCCTGCAACAATCACAGAAGAAACTGTCGGGATATTACGAACGTCTCTACTTCAAACAGAAGGCTATTGAAGACATCATCAGCGTGATTGACGGGCATTTCCAGGAGTTCAAGCAAGTTCGCAAGGCCGTAATCAACCTGGAAAAACAGCGCAAGAGCGCGGCACAGGCGGAGTCCCTGAAGCAGAAACGCGCGGAACTGAAGAAGCTCGAAACCCTGCATCACATGAATTCGGACGAAATCGAGGAAAATTACCACGAACTGAAAAACTGGCTCCGAAAAGGGCTGAGGGCGAAATCAGAAATGGTGGAAGCCAACCTACGCCTTGTCATCAGCATCGCTAAAAAATACACAAACCGCGGCCTGTCATTTCTGGACCTTATCCAGGAAGGCAATATGGGCCTCATGAAGGCCGTTGAAAAATTTGAATACAGGAGAGGCTATAAATTCAGCACGTACGCTACCTGGTGGATCAGGCAGGCCATTACGCGATCCATAGCCGACCAGGCCCGCACCATTCGTATCCCCGTGCATATGATCGAGACCATAAACAAACTTATGCGCCTGCAGAAACAGCTGGTCCAGGAGCTCGGCCGGGAACCGACTCCGGAAGAGGTTGCAGAGGAAATGAGCCTCCCCGTGGAACGTGTGCGCGCCATACTCAAGGTGGCCCAACAGCCTATATCTCTGCAAAGCCCTGTCGGAGACAGCGAAGACACCAACTTTGGCGATTTCATCGAGGACAAAACCGCCGAGAACCCTTCGGAAATGACCGCGTACAGCCTCCTCAAAGACCGCCTGCAGGATGTTCTGACAACGCTTACGGACCGGGAACAGGACGTGCTTGCACTCCGGTTCGGACTTGCCGACGGTTACGCGCGCACACTCGAGGAAGTCGGCAAGCGTTTCAACGTTACACGAGAACGTATCCGTCAGATCGAAGCCAAGGCCCTGCGGAAAATGCGGCATCCCACCCGAATACGCAAACTGCAGGGATTCCTCGAAGGGACCGACTGACAGGGGGAAATCTGTGGCTACGGATGAACCGGGAGGTATCGCGAAGATCCTGAAACGCGACGGAACCGTAGTCGATTACGATCGCGACCGAATTGCTACAGCCATATTCAAAGCCGCGGCATCAGTTGGAGGATCGGACCGGGCCGCATCGGAAGAACTGGCTGAACTCGTCGAAAAAGCCCTTATACAAACCTATGGGCCGGGAAGTATCCCGACTGTCGAAGATATCCAGGACGTCGTCGAAGAGACCCTGATCAACGAAGGGCATGCCAGCACCGCACGCGCCTACATCTCCTACCGGGCCAGACGTGCAGACAGACGGGGAAAAAAAGCGTCACATGCCGAGGTCATAGACAATATACCCTACAAGAAAATCTATGACGCACTGCGATGGAATATGGAACACGGCTGCGATACGATAGAGGGTATCAACCGGATCATAGCCGATCGCCTGTATCCGGACCTCGTTCAGGCTGGAGAACAGCGTTATCAGGATGATATAAACATCGGAGCCGAACACCTGCTGGACCTGGATCACGATATCCGCATGGTAATCATTGCGGGACCATCATCATCAGGCAAAACAACCACCATGATCAAGCTGGCTGAAAAGCTCGGCCAGAAGGGAATTGCCCTGAAGGGAATCAACATTGACCATTACTTCTATGACCTGGAAATGCACCCAATGGATGAATTCGGCGATTATGACTACGAATCGCCACAGGCGCTCGATATGGCCCTTATCAACAAGCATATCGAAGCATTGATGTCCGGCAAAACCATCAGAACCCCGCATTATGATTTCAAGACCGGCAAGCGAACTCTGAACGTCCATGAAATGGAGCTGGCGGAGAATGAAATACTGCTGATCGACAGCCTGCACGGACTGCACGGGGAAATGACAAACAGTATCCCTGACGCGAATAAATTCAAACTGTATATCGAGACACTCGGCCAGGTTCGCAACAGTGAGGGTGTGTTCATGCGCTGGGCCGACAATAGATTGATGCGGCGCATGATAAGGGACAGCTGGCACCGTCAGCTCAAGCCAATGGAAACTCTGACACATTGGCACTATGTGCGAAAAAGTGAGCTCCAGCATATAATTCCGTGCATTAAATCCGTGGATTACATCGTCAACAGCTCCATGCCTCACGAGCTGCCCCTTCACAAGTCGAAGCTGTTGGGCTTCTTTACTGAAGGAATGGAACGTTTCCGCAACAATCCAAAACGTCAGGACGCCTATATCAGGGCCAAGCGCGTATACGAATTTCTCAAGGATATGACAGGCATCATGGAAGACAGCGCAATTCCTCCAAAATCCCTGCTGCGTGAATTCTTTGGGGGAAGCGCATACAAATATTAACACTGTTCCAGTCAAGAATGCTGCACGACTGCTCATGCCGCATGTCCCCGCATGCCGATTCGGAACCAAGGCCTGTGCGTATC